>CAIWXH010000293.1 GCA_903916565.1 uncultured Oscillochloris sp.
TACGCGCTGATGGTGCGCTCGGCCAGCGACGGACTAAGGTAGCGCTCGTCGCGCAGCGCCATGCGAATGGCGTGGACAATCGCCAGCGCGTCGGCGTCCTTCAGCACATAGCCAGCGGCCCCGGCCTCCAGCGCCTCGTGGACATACGTGTCCTCGGCGTGCATCGAGAAGATAATAACGCGGATCGTGGGCGCACCGGCGCGAATCTGGCGGAGTACCTCCAGCCCATTCATGCCGGGCATCTGGAGATCGACCACCACGACATCCGGGCGAAGCTTCAGGGCGAGGGCCAGTCCGGTGGCCCCGTCGGCGGCTTCGCCTTCGACCCGCCAATCCGGCTCGGCGTTGAGCGTGGCCCGCAGACCATCGCGCACCATCGGATGGTCATCAATGAGTACCAACGTTACCATAGCAGCAACTCCACGTTTTGCCGGAGCAAAGGGATGCATTGGTGCGCCACATCCGTGGCGCGTGGTCGTCTAAGCCATCTGTGGCGCAGAATCTTGCAGGGGCAACTCGGCGATAATCCGCGTGCCCTGCCCCGGTGTCGACTCGATGGTGAGGAGGCCACCGATGAGCTGGACGCGCTCGTTCATGCCGCTTAACCCGCCGGTCGTCTGCGCTGCCATGACCTTTGCGGGATCAAAGCCCTGGCCGGCGTCATCCACGCGCAACATCAGGTGGGTCGCGCTGGCAAGCAGGCGCACCGTGGCCGTCCGTACGCCCGCATAGCGGGCCACGTTGGTGAGCGACTCTTGGATGATCCGATAGGCGGCGGTTTCGACCTCGGTAGGGAAGCGGTGGTTGATGTGCTCGTGACGCAGATCGACCTGGACACCCGTACGCGCAGTGTAGCGATCCAGGTACCAGATGAGGGCGGGTAACAGCCCTTTGTCATCGAGGAGGGCCGGACGCAGGTCGAGCGAAAGGGCGCGCACCCGCTCCATCAGCTCATTAATCGTCGTCTGGGCATAATCGAGGATCGGGATAAGGTGGGGGCATGCCTCTGAGGCGGCGAGCGCAATGGTCAACTTGAGCCCGGTGAGTACCTGGCCTATCTCGTCGTGCAGTTCGCGTGCGATGTGGCGGCGCTCGCGCTCGTGGGCTTCGAGCAGGCGGCGCGACAGGTGCTGGAGTTGCTCAGCCGAAGCGCGGAGTTCGGCCTCGGCGCAGGTGCGCTCGGTGATGTCGCGCACGATCCCCTCAAGCGTCAGCGGATGTCCATCCTCATCAGTGACCTTCCAACTGTATAACTCAGCACAGCGGGGCGTCCCGTCCCTATGCTGCCAGTGCAGAATGATCGGGCGCACCGAGAGGTCGCTGACGGAATTAAAGGCCGCATTGGCGGCGGGCTTATCCTCGGGGGAGAGCAGGCGCACGCTGAGCTCAGGGTCGTTGTAGAACACCTCGCGGGGGTACCCGGTTAGCTGCTCAACGATGGGGCTGATGTATTCCAGCGTGAGGTTCGGCATGAAGCGGTAGCGGAAGATCATATCGTGAGCATACTCGGCTAACAGATGCAAGCGGGTTTCGCTCTCAAGCAGCGACGCCTCAGCCTGCTTACGGGCCGTGATGTCACAATTGATCATAATCGTGCCGACAATCAGCCCCTCTTCGTCGGTAAACACCCGTTGCGAAGAATCGATCATGATCTCGCGACCGTCACGGGTGCGCTGCACAAGCTCACCACGCCACTTCCCTGTCGCCAGCATGGCGTGCCCCTGCGCGGCAAGGCTCGATCCATCAAGGTAGCGCAGCACCGGGATGATCTCCGCGATCACGTGCCCGATCACTTCGGCGCGTAGCCAGCCATAGATTTCCTCGGCTGATCGATTCCAGTGGAGAATCTGTAAGTTTGTGTCGATCATCAGGATGGCGTCGTTCACCGCATCGAAGGCGTGGATCGTCGCAGCGGTGGGATGGATGCTGAAGAACTGATCATCAGCACACAATAAACCCAGGGTATCCGGGTTGCCCGGTTCCAGGGTCGCTGGTGAAGAGGAGTTCACTGAGTCTCGCTTTCTGCGCTTCAACAGGGTCTTCACGCATCCCGCAGAAGTAACGCTGTGACGCCCCACGCCGGGGGACTGAAGTCCCCGGCTCTTTAGTGCGAAGCCTGCCGTCCCAGGCTCGTTGAGGCCGCGCAGGCGGCCTTCGTACCCATAGCCGGGGACGTTAGTCCCCCGGCGAACGATGGCAGGTGACAGTGTGACTTCTGCGGTAGTGCGGCTTCACCATGACCCCGCATGTATTGTTTGCCGAGCCATTGTACTTCATCGTAATTAACGCCCTCTCGCACAAGGAACGCGGCGGTATAATATGCCATGTGGCGATCACGGGCCTCGTCGTGCGCTCTGTGCTGCGCTACCGGGCCGCACGCAGCATGTTGATGACGGTCACGCCCGCGCCGCTGAAGCGGTCCATGGCGGCGAGCGCCGCTGGGGCCTCGTCGAGGGTGATGGTTGCGCCCACCAGATCGGCAGGGCGCACCTTGCCGGACTGGATCAGCGCGAGCAGCGCGTCGTAGCGATGCGCCTGCATCCCGTGGCTGCCCAGCAACTCCAGCTCGTGCGCGATAACCAGATCCATCGGGATGGCCGGGCGGCTTTGTGCGGCCAGCAGCAGCCCGACCTGAATATGCTTGCCCCGCTTGCGGAGGCTGCTGATCGACTGCACGCACGTCTTAGGGCTGCCAAGGGCGTCGAGCGCGACGTGCGCCCCGCCGCCGGTAGCGGCCCGCACCGTCGGCACAACCTCGCCGACCTGGGTGGCGTCAATGGTCACGGTTGCGCCGACGGCGCGGGCCAACGCCAGCCGCTCGGCGCTAATGTCGATGCCGACCACCTGCGCGCCCAGCGCACTGGCGAGCATAATCGCCGATAGCCCGACGCCGCCGCAGCCGTAGACGGCAACCCACTGGCCGGCTGAGACGCGCCCTTGGTCAACGATGGCCCGGAAGGCGGTGGCGAAACGACAGCCCAAACTGGCCGCCGTCACGAAGTCCATTTCGTCGGGCAGACGCACCAAATTGATCGCCGCACGCTCCAGCGCGACATATTCAGCGAACGCACCCCAGTGGGTGAAACCGGGCTGAAACTGGCGGTCGCAGACCTGGTGCTGGCCCGCCAGACACTGCGGGCAGCCGCCGCACGCGCAGACAAAGGGCGCAGTCACCCGGTCGCCAACCTGCCACGTCGTCACGCCGCGCCCCACCGCCACCACCACGCCCGCAAACTCGTGGCCGGGGACGTGGGGCAGGCTGATGTCCGGGTCGTGGCCCATCCAGCCGTGCCAGTCGCTGCGGCAGACGCCGCTGGCCTGCACGGCGATCACCACGCCAGCGTCAGGGGGCACCGGGCTCAGGGACGTGCTGGATCGTCGGCGGTTGGCCAAAGGCGGTGTAGATGACGGCGCGCATGTCCAGTTGCTCCATTCTGCCACAGCGTGGCGAGGCTAAGCCGGGCGGATCTCGCGCAAAGCCGCAAAGCCGCGAAATCGCGAAGCCCGGCGGATTTCACGCTAAGACAAGGTTTGCGGATACTTTACCAGTTTGGGGACGTGCAGGGCTTGCTGCTACGTTCAGCCTGAAACCTGAAACCCGACACCTGAAACCTTGCCTAATATGTGAAGCGTGTGACCTCGGTGCCGCGTGAGTCGCGCAGAATGGCAGTGTCGCCGCCGGTGTTGTTCCACACGGGCTGCGGCTGGCCCCAGTACAAGTTGCTGGCATCGTTGCCTCCGCCCTTGGTCCACAGGCGCACCTCGGCACCGGCGGCCAACGTAAACACCGGGAATGTATAGACGTGCTTGGCGGCGTCGCGCAGCGTCCAGCCGGTTAAGGTCGCGGGGCTGCCACCGCTGTTCCGCAGCAGCACATATTCACCCACCATATCATCGCCCGGCGGGTTGTAGACGATGTACGGGATGGTGAGGTTGGCCGCCGTGGCAGCGGGCGGCGCTGCGGGTAGCGGCGCAGCGGTGGCGGCAGCGGGCGGCGCAGCGGTGGCGACAGCGGGTGGTGGTGCCGCCCCACAGCCCGCCCCCAACAGTGCCGTTCGCACCGACGCAGGCACGGCGCTCAACAACTGAAGGCCCGTGCGCTCCTCAAGGCAGCGCCCGGTGGTCGTGTAGCGCGTCCACGCTTGGTCACGTGGCTCCGCCGTGTTGGGCATCCACACCGCGATCACCTGGGTCTGCGGGGTTAGCCGCGTCACCGCGTCGCCGGGAGCATTCGGCAGTACCACCATCAGCTTCCAGGTGGCGGCGGGTACGGTCAACTTGCCCTTGGCGAGCGTCTGCTGGCTGCCTGCACCACCCGCGATGACGTACAGCTCGTTGCCCTGCCCCACGAGTTCACGGGCGTAGTTCTCAAGTTGATTCCACGGCCCTTGGTTATTGGCGGCGGACTGGGGCAGCACATTGGTCAAGATGAAGGTCGCCTCGTTGGCGGCGGCGCTGGCGGTGCGGTCGCCTGCGGGCGCCATGTGGCCCCGGTCATAGCCGCTGCCGGTGTAGTCGTTATGCGTGACCCGGTACCAGCCAGCGGGCAGGCTGGTGTCAGTGATGAACGAGCCACTATAGCGGGCGGTTGCGCCAAGGTCGGTCGCCGCCACATGCCAACTGACCCACGCGGGAATGCCCCGGTCGCGGCTGTAGGCCAAGGCGTACTGCTCACGGATGATCAAGTAGTTATTGGGCTGGCTGGCATTCGCGACCGCACCGCTGGGATTGCCAAGGGCCAGGTGCAGACTGGCTGGCGGGGCTGACGGCGCGGGGGTTGACGGCGCTGCGGTGGTCGCTGGCGCAGCGGCGTTCAGCGCCAACAGGGTGAGACTGAGCCAGCCGGTCGTGCCCGCCGCAACTCGCTTCGGGTCGCACGAAGGGGCCAAGGCGCTGATCGTGCCGTAGGCCCACGTCGTTTGGCCCACCACGCTCGTGCGCGTGATGGTCATCTGGTCGCCAGGGCAAACTTGGCCGATCACCGTCGCGGGCGCGACACGCGGCTCTTTCCGCAGATTGCCGCCGTGGGTGACGGTCGCGGTGCGGTCGGCGGCGGCAACCGGCGACGGGCTAGGCGCATAGACCAGCAGGCTCCAGGCGACCATAAGGGCAAGCAGGAGCCGACGGCCTTGCGTGGTTGGGGTGGGCATTGGGCTGACCTTCGGACTAAGACAAGGTTTCCGGTGTTAGGTTTCAAGTTTCAGGCCAAGCGCATCAGAACGCGCTGCGTGAGGCCAAGCTGTAAAGTACCTGCGAACCTTTGTCTAAGGTAGAGGAAGAACGAGCGTACTATAGCACAGCGTGTCATCGGCCCGGTCTCCTGAACCCCCACAGAGGTGATTCGCCCAGCCACCGGGCGGGCGTCTCGGATGGAAACGGCGCTGCGCTTCCGCAGCACCATGCCGCCAAAGACCTGTCAGATGCGTACACCTGACAGGTCTCGGGGGTTGCGCCCATCAACCGGGCCGTAACGCTCACCGCGCCAGCAGCGGAAGGTACACGCGCACCGTGGCCGCGAGGTTCACGGCGCGCGTGTTGTCCCACCACGTCTGGCCCACGGCGCGCCCCGCCACCGTCACCGTCACCACGCTGCCCGGCGTGCCGCACGCGGGCGCATCTGGCCCCAGCGCGGCCACCTTCAGCACCACGCCGATCTGGTCGCCCACCTGGCGCGTGACGCCACGCCCGCAGACCGTCGCCCCAATCCGCGCCTCGACGCTCTGGCCTACCGTTGGGGCCACGCCGCCCGTCGTCGTCAGCACACCGTAGATCACCGCAGGCGGCAGACTCAACGCGCTGGTAAAGGCTGCGCTGGCGGGCGCCACGCTGCCATTCAGCAGCAGGTTGGTCGCCTGCGTCGCGTAGATCCAGTAGCCCTGACCAAAGTTCAGCGCCGTCAGGTCGTTCACCCACCCCGGCGTCGGCGCGGGCGCGTACACCTTCCACGGGTCGAGCGTCTCCGTCGGCACGTGGCTGTAGACGATGCGGTACGCGCCGTTGATCGAGGCGAGCGCCAGCCCAACTTCGCGGCTGCTCGCCACGGGGTAGGCAAAGTTATTCCAGCCGAGCGCCGACAAGGACACGTGGACGCTGCTCATCACGGCGTAGAGGCCCGGCCCTTGGGTGGGGATCGAGGCCAAGTTGAAATAGGTGTCAAGCGTCGTGGTGATCGCCTGCCACGCCGTCGCCGTCGGGCTGCGATAGTAGACCTGGATGCCGTTCTCTTCGCCCGTCGGCACTTCGCTGTCGAGATAGCTGAAGCTCAGGGCGCTGCCCGTCAGATTCGGCGTACTCGGCGAGGTCGTGAAGCGGTAGCCTTGCCCAATCAGGGTCGCCCACGTCGGCACCGGCGGCAGGCTGCTCGTCGTCTGAAGGAGCAGGAACTGCCCCAGGCCGAAGCTGAGGTTGTCGCCAATCAGCAGCACGTCGCCTTCGGCGGATGAGACCGGAGCGCCGCCGGTGCGGGCGAAGCCGCCGCCCGTTCGCGCAAAGCCGCCGCCGGTGCGGGCGAACCCGCCGCCGGTGCGGGCGAACCCGCCGCCCGTCCGGGCGAAGCCGCCGCCCGTCCGGGCGAAGCCGCCGCCGGTGCGGGCGAAGCCGCCACCCGTCCGAGCGAAGCCGCCGCCGGTGCGGGCGAAGCCGCCTGCGTTCCCACTCAGCGCAAAGCTCGTCACCGCCTCCCAAGTCGGCGTCGGCGCGTCGGTGGTTTGCAGGTGCAAGTACGCGCCCTGTAGCGGATAGGCCAGCGCGAAGGTGCCACGATACCCGCCGCTGCCATCCGCCGTCAGCGTGATCGGCGTCGGCAGCGGGTCATCGTCCAGCGGATAGAGCGCGGCCCGCAGCCCTGGCGCACCCGCTGGCACGCCCGTCACGCTCACTTCTAGCGTCACCGAGGTCACCGGCGTAAGCTGGATGTCCGGACGCCAGGCGGGCTGCGTGTTCAGCGTCAGCTTCTCGTTGCCCGCCTGAATCGTCGCGCAGCCAAAACGCGCCACCGTCGGCTCAAACAGACAGAGCCGGTCGCCATCGCGGGCGCCACGCGCCAGCACCTGGTCGTTGGTCGCTCGCCCCAGCGGCGTGAGCTGCGTGTAGTCGCTGCTTGGCTCGCCGTGGCTGTGCTGGAAGAGGTAGGCCCGCGCCGTGAGCGCCGGCAGCACGCGCCCGCCTGCGCTATCCACCGTGTAGAAAATCGGCACGTCCAGGCGGGCCGTCGTCGTCAGTGGATCAACCGAGGTGATTTCGGTGGTGAGGAACGGCAGGCGGATTGGCCCCGCTGGCAGCGTACTCAGCGGCAGCGTCGGGGCCACCAAGGCCGGGTAGAAGGTCTGAATCGTCGTCCAGTCGGCCCGCCCGGTCGTCTGCTGCGAGAAAGTCTGGGCGCAGCCAGGGTTCCAACCGGCGCTCGTCTGGTACTGCCACGTCGCCGCGTACGTGTCGCTCATCAGGCCAGGGCAGGTGCTCACCGGGATGATCTGGCCCGCCCGCAGCCCCAGGTAATTGTCTTCGAGGAAGAAGAGGTAATGGCCCAACTCGTGCACCAGCGTGCGCGGCCAGTCCTCGCTGAGGTTGCCGGTGGCGCTGCCGAAGCGGTTCCAGATGGCGCCCATGCGGACTTGGCCGGGGCCGTAGACGACCTGCGCCGAGGCTGGGTCGGCCAATTCTAGGCCGGCGACGCCGCCAATCAGCGCCGAGGGCCGCACGCGGTTGGAGGCATAAATGCGAATGTTGGCGTCATCCCAGTTCTCGCGGTCGTGAAAAATCGTGATCTGGCCCAGCGCGGCCTGGCCTTGGCTCGCCTGAAAGAGCAACTCGGAGGCGCGGGCGAGGTCGCCTTCCAACTGCGCCATAAAGCGCGTGTCGTAGCGCGCATCCCACTCCAGCGAGACGGTCAGGTCGAAGAGCGCCAGCGGGTGCGCCAGCGAAACCGTCACGGTCTGCACGCCGGAAGTGGTGACGGGCGTGCCGCCCACGCCGTTGCCCGAGGTGATGAGGTTGGTCGCGTAGAGGCGCACGGTCTGCGAGTAGACATTGGCGTAGGCGCCGGACAGCGGCACAGGCGCCAGGGCGATCAACTGGTCGCCGAAGGTCAGCTCGCCGCGCCCGCCGAGGTAGCCGTTGGCGGCGGTCGTGTAGCCAGGGGCGCTGGCCGATGGGGCGAAAAGCTGCTGGTCACGCGGCAGCGTGTCATTCAGGCGAAAGACGATGGCGTTGGCCTGGGGCACATTCTGCGGATCAACCACGCGCACTTGGGCACCGCGCACGCGGAAGGGCAAACTCGTGCCCGTCACGGCGGGCCGCTGGAACAGCGGCGTCGCGTTCGGCCCCGTCGTCAGCGCAGCGGGGGCGATGAGGCGCACAACCGCATTGTCGGACTGGCCGAACACGCCCGAGGCGAAGGTGTCCCACTGGAAGGTGTGCTGCACGCCGGTGGTCTTGAGGCGCAGCGCCCAGGCGTCGAGCGTGCCGATATTACTGGCGACGGCATCACTCACGCTCAGCGTCCACGTGCCAAGCGGGTTCTTCCCATTGAAATCGGCAAGCGTGCCGGTGGGCCGAAAGCGCCCGCTGAAGGGCGCGGTGCCAGCGCTGATCGCGGTCGCGGCCTGGTCATCCAGAATCGCCCCGGTGACGTTGGCGCCGCTGAGGCCCGCAAAAAGTTCCACGGCGGTACCGTCGGGCGCGGTCAGCGTGACGATCAGATCGCCAACGGCGGGGTGCGTGAGCGTCAGCTCAACCTCTACATCGGTAACCGTCCCGACGGTGCCGTTGGCCGGCGCGGCGACCGCCACCACCGAGGTGCGTTGTCCAGCGTCGGGGATGTCCAGGGGCACACTTGGGCGCACCGGGAAGCGCTCGGGCAGCGTGGCGAAATTCGTCGTTGGCGTGCCGGTCGCGGCCAGGGCGGGCTTCCAACTGCCGCCGCCATTCAGCGAATATTGGGCGCGAATCTCGCGGGCCAGGGTGCCAGTCGCGTCGGTAAGCGTGAAGGGAATGGCGATCTGGCGCGTGGCCAGCACGCGGGCCGCCGCGTAGAAATCGGCGCTGGCGGTGCCTGTACTCGCCACGGTCGCGGGTCGCCCGACGGCGAGCGTCTGCGGGCTGGCGACGACGTTGCTCGCCCCGTTCCGATAGAGCTGGAGTGGCGCGTCTTGGTTGCCGACAACGAGGTCGAGCGCACCATCGCCGTTCACATCGCCCCACGCCACACTCGTCGTCGGCTGGGCCGCCGGGGTCCAGGCCGAATCGAGGACGAGGGCGCCGTCCTGGTTGCGATAAAGCTGATTTGCGGCCGCATCGTTGCCGACGACGAGGTCAAGCGCCCCATCGCCGTCTACATCGCCCAAGGCCACACTCGACGTTGCCTGCGCCTCAGGATTCCAGGCTGTATCCAGCACCAGCGTGCCGCCATCGTTGCGGTAGAGGTGATTGGGCACAACATCGTTCCCAGTCACGAGATCGAGGTCGCCATCGCCGTCTACATCGCCCAAAGCCAGACTGCGCGTCCACTCCGGCGTAGGCGTCCAGGTCGGATCCAGCACGAGCGTGCCGCCCTCGTTCCGATAGAGCTGGTTCGAGTCATACGCATAGTTCCCGACGACGAGGTCAAGCGCCCCATCGCCGTTCACATCACCCCAGGCCACACTCCGCGTAAACTGTTTGGCCGGATTCCAGGTGGTATCCAGCTTCAGCGTGCCGCCCTCGTTGCGGTAGAGCTGATTCGGCTTGTCATCGTTGCCGACGACAAGGTCGAGTAGGCCGTCGCCGTTCACATCGCCCCAAGCCACGCTCATCGTCGGCTGGGCCGCAGGCACCCATGAGGTGTCAAGCACCAGCGTGCCGCCCTGGTTCCGGTAGAGTTGATTCGGCGCGTCACTGTTTCCGACAAGCAAGTCGAGCGCCCCATCGCCATTCACGTCGCCCCACGCGACACTCGAAGTTGTATTTGTGATCGGTGGGGTTGGTGACCACAAGGCATTGTCAAGCACCAGCGTGCCGCCCTCGTTCCGATAGAGCTGGTTCGGTGCGCCATTGTTGCCAACCACCAGGTCGAGCGCCCCATCGCCGTTCACGTCGCCCCACGCAAGGCTCGCTGTCGGTTGCAGCGCAGGCACCCAGGTGGTATCCAGCACCGGCGCCCCGCTCTGATTGCGGTAGATCTGGTTCGCCGAACCAAAATTGTTGCCAATGGCAAGATCAAGCGTGCCATCGCCGTTCACGTCGCCCCAGGCCACGCTGGTCGTAAACTGTTTTGCCGGTTTCCAACTGGCATCCAGCACGAGCGTGCCGCCCTTGTTCCGGTAGAGCTGGTTCGGCGCGTCACCGTTGCCGACGACAAGGTCGAGCGCCCCATCGCCATTGGCATCGCCCCACGCCACGCTGGTCGTGTCATGGGCCACCCGTACGGGTAGGGTTGACCACAAGGCATCATCAAGGACGAGCGTGCCGCCCTGGTTCGTGTAGATCTGGTTCACCGCCCCGGAGTTCCCGACGACGAGGTCGAGCGCCCCATCGCCGTTCACATCGCCCCAGGCCACACTCGTCGTCGGCTGGGGGGCAGGTGGCGCTGATGACCACAAAGTGGGATCAAGCACCAGCGTGCCGCCCTGGTTCAGGTAGAGCTGATTCGGCGCATTCTTGTTCCCGACGACAAGGTCGAGCGCCCCATCGCCGTTCACATCGCCCCAGGCCACACTCGTCGTCGTGTCTGGGTCAGGGTTCCAGGTATCCACCAGTATCAGCGTGCCGCCCTCGTTTCGGTAGAGTTGGTTCGCCGCCCCGGAGTTCCCAACGACGAGATCGAGCGCCCCATCGCCGTTCACGTCGCCCCAGGCCACGCTGGTCGTAAACTGTTTTGCCGGTTTCCAACTGGTATCCAGCACCAGCACGCCGCCCTGGTTGCGGTAGAGCTGGTTCGCCGCCCCGTTGTTCCCGACCAGCAGGTCGAGCGCCCCATCGCCGTTCACATCGCCCCACGCCACACTCGTCGTCGGCTGGGCGTCAGAGGGTGTCGGCGACCACAAGGCGTCATCAAGCACGAGCGTGCCGCCCTGGTTCGTGTAGATCTGGTTCGGCGAGCCAAGGTTGCCGACGACCAAGTCGAGCGTACCGTCACCGTTCACATCGCCCCAGGCGACACTCGATGTGTCATTTATCTCGGGGGCCGACCAGAAATACGCCAGTGCGCTACTCGCCGCGTGGGCCGTTGACACGCCAAATGGCGCGGGCGCATTGGTGGGCAGCAGCGCCACCACCACCAGCACCATGACGAACAGTGACGGAACGAGGCGGGACGGTCGATGCGACATAGCAAGCCTCATGGGTAGGTGTGAAATCACCAGAAACGACACCCCAGCCTGATCAGATGCGCGTACCTAACCAGTCTTCACAAAATCTACAGCCTGTATCGGCTACCGGCTCTCGGCTACCGGCTACCGGCTCTCAGCTACCGGCTACCGGCTACCGGCTACCGGCTACCGGCTATCGGCTATCGGCTATCGGCTACCGGCTACCGGCTACCGGCTCTCGGCTCTCGGCTCTCGGCTCTCGGCTACCGGCTACCGGCTACCGGCTACCGGCTCTCGGCTCTCGGCTCTCGGCTCTCGGCTACCGGCTCTCGGCTACCGGCTACCGGCTACCGGCTCTCGGCTCTCGGCTCTCGGCTACCGGCTACCGGCTACCGGCTCTCGGCTCTCGGCTCTCGGCTCTCGGCTCTCGGCTCTCGGCTACCGGCTATCGGCTACCGGCTACCGGCTCTCAGCTACCGGCTACCGGCTACCGGCTACCGGCTACCGGCTATCGGCTATCGGCTATCGGCTACCGGCTACCGGCTA
>CAIWXH010000294.1 GCA_903916565.1 uncultured Oscillochloris sp.
GTACCTGAGCTTGTCGAAGGTACCTGAGCTTGTCGAAGGTACCTGAGCTTGTCGAAGGTACCGACGCACGGCGCACTAGCTCACCCCGCGCCGGCTCGACCGAACCTCTACTACGGATGCAACGCGGCCAAGAGCGCCGTCATAGCGTCACAGCCTCGCCAAGCACGCGCTCGCGGATACGCTCATGCAGCCCGCCATCAGTGACCACATCAACCTTACGTTGAAGCAGATCTTCAAGGTCTTGCCAGAGGCCGACCAGATCGAGCAGACTGTGGTCATCAGCCAGCGCAACGAGCAAGTCTACGTCGCTCTCAGGGCCAGCCTCGCCACGGGCAACCGAGCCAAAGACGCGCACATTGGATGCGCCATGCTGCGCCGCAAGCTGTAAAATCGCGGGCCGCTGCGCTTTGAGCAATGCAGCAAGTTCCATACATTCCTCCTATGGCTGCTCAAGTTGCGACAACAGAGCGCTCACGGCCCGCTTAAGGTTTGGCAAATGGGTCTCAACCACTTCCCATGTGACCGCAAGATCGACCACAAAATAATGGTGGACAAGGATGTGACGCATGCCGATGATACTGCGCCAAGGCACACTGGCATCCAGCATGCGAATAGCTTCAGGTAACGCATTGGCCGCCTCACCAACAATCTGCAAGTGGCGCACGACCCAATTTTGGATCAACTCATCGCGATCAAACGCCGTGCGGCCCTGAACCGTATAGCGCTCAATATGCTCGATGGCCTCAAGAATGTCACGCAACCGTTCCGTTGGCAATCTCACAGCGGCACCGCCTCGGCCAACACCCGCGCCCGGATGCGCTCCTTGAGCATCGGCACCGTACCAACATCGACTGGCACATGCAGCAGATCGCGTAAATCCAACAGCAGACCGCCCAAATCCAGCAGGCTACGGCCAGGCTCTAAATCTACCAAAAGGTCAACATCGCTCTCAGGGCCGGACTCGCCCCGCGCAACCGAGCCAAAAACACGCACATTGGATGCGCCATGCTGCGCCGCAAGCTGTAAAATCGCGGGCCGCTGCGCTTTGAGTAATGCGGCAAGTTCCATACGTCCCTCCGCCATCAGTTCTTCGCCATGCCCTACTCAGGATAATCTACCCCGCGCAGGCTCGACCGAATCTCGGCCTCCAGCCGCGCCCCCTCGGCAAACTGCTGCTCAAGCTGGGCGGTGAGCCGGACGTACTTCGCCGCGAATGGCTCCTCGTCCTCCTCGACCTCTGCCGCGCCGACGTAGCGCCCTGGGGTCAGCACATAGCCGTGGCCCGCGATCTCGGCACGCTTGGCCGCCTTGCAAAAGCCCGCTTCGTCGGCGTAGGTGCCTGCGCCCGTATCGCCGCGCCAGGCGTGATACGCCCCGGCGATTTTCACAATGTCGGCCTCGCTCAGCTCACGGTGGACGCGATCCACTAGCACACCCAGCTTGCGAGCGTCAATAAAGAGCGTCTCGCCGCGCCGGTCGCGGGCGGCTTCGACAAGCTCAGCCGACTGTGCCTTCCAGGGTTGGCTGAGCTTGTCGAAGCCGGCCTTGCTGCGGGCCAGAAACCACAGACAGACCGGGATCTGCGTCGAGTAGAAGAGCTGGCCGGGCAGGGCGACCATACAGTCCACCATGTCGGCTTCGACGAGCTGGCGGCGAATCTCACCCTCACCCGACTGATTACTCGACATGCTGCCGTTCGCCAGCACAAAGCCGGCCAAGCCCCTGGGCGCAAGGTGGTGGATGAAATGCTGCACCCAAGCATAATTGGCATTGCCCACCGGCGGCACCCCAAAAGCCCAACGCGCATCCTCGCGCAGCCGCTCACCGCCCCAGTCGCTAATGTTGAAGGGCGGATTCGCCAGAATGAAATCGGCGCGCAAGTCTTTGTGCTGGTCGCGGTGGAAGCTGTCGGCATGCTCAGGGCCAAGGTTGCCGTCGATGCCACGGATGGCGAGATTCATCTTCGCCAAACGCCACGTCGTCGGGTTTGACTCCTGGCCGTAGACGCTGAGGTCGCCGATACGCCCACCGTGGGCCTCAACAAACTTCTCGCTCTGCACGAACATGCCACCAGAGCCGCAGCAAGGGTCAAAGACGCGGCCCTGGTAGGGCGCAAGCATCTCGACCAGCAGTTGCACGACGCAGCGAGGCGTGTAGAACTCACCGCCGCCCTTGCCCTCAGCGCTGGCGAAGCGGCCCAGGAAATACTCGTAGACGCGGCCCAGAACGTCCTTAGAACGATTCTCCTTGTCACCCAGGCCGATGGTACCAATCAGGTCAATCAGCTCGCCCAGGCGCTGCTTATCGAGCGCAGGGCGGGCGTAATCCTTGGGCAGCACGCGCTTGAGCGAAGGATTATCGCGCTCAATGGCCTCCATCGCCGTATCAAGGAACTTCCCAATCTCAGGCTCCTTTGCCCGCGACTGAAGGTACGACCAGCGGGCCTCGGGCGGCACCCAGAAGATA
>CAIWXH010000295.1 GCA_903916565.1 uncultured Oscillochloris sp.
CCTGTGCGCTGCGCGGCGGCTCTGGCCTGGGCGATTTCGCCACCTACGCCTACGAGCCAACCGTGCGTGTGACGGTGCCCTCCTTCCGGCTGGATGTGAGCATCCTGGCCGACCTCTGCGAGGAGGTGGCGCGGATCTATGGCTACGACCGTATTCCCGAAACGCGCTTGGCCGATGAATTGCCGCCCTCGGAGGATCACAAGGAGTTGCGCCTGGAGCAGAAGGTGCGCGACACGATGGTCGGCTGTGGTCTGGACGAACTGATCACCCGCTCGCTGATTGCCATGCCTCTGGTGGCGAAGGTGCAGCCCGCCGAGGCGGTGGCCGAGCGCTATGTGAAGCTGGCGAACCCGAACGCGCCCGAGCATACCTACATGCGCCGCTCGCTGCTGCCCTCGCTGGGCGAGGCTCTGACCAACAACCTGCGCGAGCGCGAGCGGGTGGCGGTCTTTGAGGTTAGCCGGGTCTACCTGAACCCCGAGTGTCTTGGCGAGGGCGGGCGCTGGCTGCCCGACGAGCCACGCCGCCTGGCCATCGCCCTGGCTGGGCCACGCGAGGCCGAGGGTTGGGCGGCCACTCAGCGCGAGCCGATGGGCTTCTACGACATCAAGGGCGTGGTGGAGGTGCTGGTTGATCGCCTTGGCCTAAGCGCAAAGGTGAGCTACGCGCCGCTGACCGACGATGAGCGATTCCACCCCGGTCGCTCGGCGGCGCTGCTGCTGGAGACGGGCGAGGACGCCAGCCCGCCTCAGGCTGGTGCAGGCAAGAAGGGCAAGGTGGCGATCCTCAGCCGACGGGTGGGGGTGCTGGGCGAGTTGCACCCGGCGGTGCGCGAGCGCCTGGAGCTGAGCGTGCCCCACGCTGCTATGGCCGAACTCGATCTGGACGCCCTCTTCGCGGCCAGTGACCATGCCCGCTTCAGTCCGATCTCGCGCTTTCCGGCGATTATTCAGGATCTCTCGATCACTGTCCCGCTGGAGGCACCTGAGGCCCAGGTGGCGGCGCTGATCCGCCGGGGAGCGGGCGATCTGCTCGAGTCCCTGACCCTGTTCGATGTCTACACCGGGCCGCAGGTGGGCGAGGGCAAGCGCAGCCTGACCTACCACCTGGCCTTCCGCGCCACCGACCGCACTCTCACCGACGAGGCGTTGACTAAGCTGCGCAAGAAGATCATCGGCGGCCTGGAGCGCGAGATCGGCGCGACAATCCGGGCGTAACTCATCATCTATAATGGAAATTGCCAGCAGAGCTGGCAATTTCCATTATAAGACAAGGTTCAGAACAGCTTTACAGTGTGGCGGAGACGCGAGGACGCGAGGATGCGATAGCATCGCCTCGTCGCCTCGTCGCATCCTCGCCACACTGTAAAGCTGAAACCTGGCACCTGAAACCTTGTCTAAATGCGAATATTTTTAGGAGGATAGTGCAATGACCAAAGCCCACAATTTTAACGCCGGCCCCGCCGTACTGCCGCAGGCGGTGCTGGCGCAGGCCCAGGCCGAGCTGCTCGACTACCAGGGCCGGGGGATGTCCATTCTGGAGATGAGCCACCGCTCCAAGGAGTTTGAGGCGATCAATACGCAGGCCGAGTCGCGCATGAAGGCGCTGCTCGGGCTGGGCGACGGCTACCGCGCCCTGTTCTTGCAGGGCGGCGCCAGCTTCCAGTTCGCCATGATCCCGCTGAACTTCCTGCCCGCCGGTGCCGTGGCTGATTACCTCGTCACCGGGGCGTGGGGCGAGAAGGCGGTTGAGGAGGCCGGGCGGATCGGCACGGCCCACGTGGCGGTCAACACCGCCGAGGGCGGCTTCCGCCGCACCCCCGACGCCTCCGAGATCCAGCTTAGCCCCAGCCCGGCCTACGTCCACTTCACCACCAACGAGACGATCCAGGGTGTCCAGTGGGCCAGCATGCCCGACCTGGGCGACGCCCCGCTGATTGCCGACATGAGCAGCGACATCATGTCGCGCCCCTTCGACGCCAGCCGCTTTGCTCTGATTTACGCCGGTGCCCAGAAGAACATCGGCCCGTCTGGTGTCACCGCCGTGATCATCCGCGAGGATCTGATCGCGCAGGGCCGTAAGGATCTGCCGGCGATCATGCGCTACGTCACCTTCGCCAAGAATAACTCGCTCTACAACACCCCGCCCGCCTTCTCGGTCTATCTGCTGAACCTGGTGCTGGGCTGGATCACCGACCTGGGTGGGCTGGATGCCATGCAGACACGTAACCAGCGCAAGGCCGCCCTGGTCTACGGCGCAATTGACGGCAGCGGTGGCTTCTACCGTGGCCACGCCGCACCCGAGGCCCGTTCGCTGATGAACGTGACCTTCCGGCTGCCCAGCGAGACCCTGGAGAAGCAGTTTGTGTCCGAGTCGCAGGCCGCCGGCATGGTCGGCCTGGGTGGACACCGCTCGGTGGGCGGCATCCGCGCCTCGATCTACAACGCGCTTGAGGAGTCATCCTGCGCGGCCCTGGCCGACTTCATGGGCGAGTTCCTGCGCAAAAACGGGTAGTGTTCAAAATCGATAATGTTACTTTACAGTTCGCAATGGCCCTCACCCCCCAGCCCCCTCTCCCTGAACGGGAGAGGGGGGGCATTCCGCACCAGGAAGGAATCTACTCCCCTCTCCCCGTGAGGGAGAGGGGCTGGGGGTGAGGGCTGCCCGGCGACAAACTGTAAAGTATCCGCGAACCTTGTCTATATATGCGCGTTGTCATCCTCTCAAAGGCCCTGGTGGCCGGTGCCTACCAGCGTAAGCTGGAGGAGATCGCCCGACTCGGCGTGGAACTGACCGCCCTGGTGCCGCCGAGTTGGCGCGAGCCTCGGGTGGGCGAGCAGCGCCTGGAGCGCCGCTTCACGGCGGGCTACCGCCTTGAATCTCTACCAATTGCCCTGAATGGCAGGCACCACCTGCACTTCTACCCGGCCATCGGTCGCGCCCTGCGCCGCCTACGCCCCGAGGTGCTGCACATTGACGAGGAGAGCTTCAACCTGGCCACCTTCCTGGCCATGCGCGCCGGGCTGGCCGTGGGCGCGTGCTGCTGCTTCTACAACTGGGCCAACATCGACCGGCGCTACCCGCCGCCCTTCAGTTTCTTTGAGCAGCACAGCTTCCGCCACGCCGCCCACGCCATCGCCGGTAATCAGGAATCCGCCGCAATCATCCGTCGCCACGGCTACCGGGGGCCGGTCACGGTCATCCCGCAGTTCGGCGTAGACCCCGAGATGTTCGCGCTACGGGCCAGCCCTCAGCCCTCAGCCCTCAGCCCTCAGCCCTTCATCGTCGGCTACCTTGGTCGCCTCGTTCCCGAGAAGGGCGTCTTCGATCTGGTCGAGGCGCTGTGCGACCTGCCTGACCACGTTCGGCTGCGACTGGTTGGCGATGGCGTGCTGCGTCAGCCGATCCTGGCCCGCGCCGCCGCCCTCGGCGTGTCCGACCGGGTCGAGCTGTGCCCCGCCGTCGGCAGCACCGAGGTGCCTGCCGCCCTGGCCGGACTCGATCTGCTCGTCCTGCCCTCGCACACCACCTCGAACTGGAAGGAGCAGTTTGGCCGCGTGCTGATCGAGGCCATGAGCTGCGGCGTGCCGGTGCTTGGCTCCAGCTCCGGCGAGATCCCGCACGTGATCGGCGATGCTGGGCTGATCTTCCCCGAGGGTGATGTAGCCACGCTACGCATAGCCATCGCCCGCATCGCCACGGCCCCAGCCCTGCGCGCCGACCTCGCCCGCCGTGGGCGCGCCC
>CAIWXH010000296.1 GCA_903916565.1 uncultured Oscillochloris sp.
AGTACCAGCAGGCGCTTGATGCGCTCTCCACGCACGCGCCGCCTGGCTCCTGGGATGCGCTGACGGCGGAACCGTGGTTCGCACCGGCGCGTGCTGTCGCGGGCGAGCGGCGGGCCTTCCATTGGGGGCTGGAGTTCCCTGACGTTTTCTTTGGCAGCGCCAAGGGTTTCGATCTGATCATTGGCAACCCGCCCTATGTGCGCCAGGAGATGCTGAAGGCGCAGAAGCCGACCTTCGCCATGCTCTACCCCAACGTGTACGATGGCGGGGCCGATCTCTTTGTCTACTTTTTTGATCATGGCCTGCAGTTGCTGCGCACGGGCGGCGAACTGGCTTACATCGCCAGCAATAGCTGGCTGCGCGCCGATTACGCCACCCGCCTGCGCGCCCATCTGCGCACCACCGCGACGGTTGAGCGGATCATTGACCTGGGCGACAATCAGGTGTTCAAGGACGCCCCCGATGTCTACCCGGCGATCCCGTTTGTGCGCCGCGAGCGATCTGAAACGCCGCACATCGCCCAGGTTGCCGCCTTCCGTCGGGGCGAGTTGCCCCGCGATGAGGTCTTGGCCCGCGATAGCGCCGAGGCTGCCGCGCAGCTTACGCAGCGCATCACCGCCCGCCTGAGCAGTGCCGCCATCCACAACCAGCCCGATAGCGGCTGGCAGCTTGGTGCCGATGCGGGCCGGGCAGTGCTGGCGAAGCTGTTGGCGGCGGGGACGCCGCTCACCGAATATGTGCAGGGGCGGATGTATTCCGGTATCAAGACCGGCGCGAACGAGGTGTTTATCATTGATCAGGCCACCCGCGACCGTCTGGTTCAGGCTGATGCCACGAGTGCCGAGATCATCAAGCCGATCCTGCGCGGCGAGGATCTGCGCCCCTGGTATCAGGAGCATGAGGGGCGCTATGTGATCTTCACTCGACGTGGCATTGCCATTGACAACTACCCGGCAGTGAAGGCGTACCTTGAACAGCATCGAGCCGCGCTAGAGCCGTGTCCGACGAACTGGCAAGGCGATGCGTGGCCGGGACGGAGTCCCGGCACCTATCCGTGGTTTGAGCTACAGGTTTCAGTGGATTACTACCAGGAGTTCGATAAGCCAAAGATACTGTGGCCCGATATTGCCAAGTTCCCGCGCTTCTCGTTGGGCAAGCCAGGCGTATACGTGGGAAATACGGGCTACTTTAGCGCAATCGACTCGCCCTACCTGCTCGGCATTCTTGCCAGCCGGGTCAGTTGGTTTGTGATCACCCAGATAGGCCAACCATTCGGGGAACGAGGTGGAGAACTTCGCTACCGTTTGTTCGCGCAATTCATCACCCGTCTGCCCATCCCCAGCGCAACCGAGGCAGAGCGCGAGTCCATCGGCGGGCTGGCGAGCCAGCTTACAGCGGCAGCGCAGGAGCGGTACGCGCTGCACCAAACCATGCGCCACGCCATCCTGCGCGACCTGGGAGCGCCGGGGGCGAGCCTGAACCAGAAACTCGCCGCCTGGTGGGATCTCGACTTCCAGGCACTCCGCGTCGAACTGAAGAAGGCGCTGAAGTGTGACATCCCGGTTGCGGATCGCGACGGCTGGGAGCGGCTGCTGATCACGCGCAGCGAGGCGCACCGCCAGATCACCGCCACGATTGTGCAGCTCGAAACCGAACTGAACGCGCAGGTTGCCGCGCTCTTCAACCTCACGCCCGAAGAGATCGCCCTGATCGCCCAGGCCACCGCCTACCGCTACGGCGAGCTGTAGCGTCAACCTTGACTCCCTCACCCCCTGCCCCTCTCCCACGGGGCATATCTTTACCCACATCTTTTTTACCGCATGACAATGAGGTTTATCGGTCCCCCCGGCGGGCGACTGAAGTCACCCACCCGTCCTTTCAACGAGATCGCCGTGGGGCTAAAGCCCTCGGCTACAGTTGCGACGCCCGCCTTCGCGGGCTCGGACAGCCCGCGAAGGC
>CAIWXH010000297.1 GCA_903916565.1 uncultured Oscillochloris sp.
AGGTGGGGAGGTGGGGAGGTGGAGAGGTGGAGAGGTGGAGAGGTGGAGAGATGGGGAGGTGGGGAGGTGGGGAGGTGGGGAGGTGGAGAGATGGGGAGGTGGGGATGTGGGGAGGTGGAGAGGTGGAGAGGTGGAGAGGTGGAGAGGTGGAGAGGTGGAGAGGTGGGGAGGTGGGGAGATGAGGGCGCAACACCGCCGTTTGGAAACGTGTCCCTATACGGGGCTACGTCAAAGTCGCTCGCCGGGGGGCTTCAGCCACCGGGCGGGGTGACGAGCGCGACGTTGCAACCACCATGGCAAGGGCTTGCGCCACTACGGCGTTGGGTCTACACTAAACTTGTACAGCTACACAGTTTAGGGGCGTCCAGTGGACATCGTTGTTGACACCGCGATCCTCATTGCCGTGATTACGAACGAGGCGACGCGGGCGCAGCGTATTGCCCGCACCGAGGGAGCGGTACTCTACGCACCGGCGTCAGTGCCCTACGAAGTCGGCAACGCACTCTCGGCGATGTTGAAGCGCAAGCGCGCCACCCTTGACCAAGTCTGGCAGGCGGTCACAGGCTATAAGCAGATCCCGATCCGGCTCCTCGAAGTTGATTTAACGCAGTCGCTCGCGCTCTCCAATCAGCTCGACATCTACGCCTATGACGCCTACCTGATCGCGTGCGCGCTGAACCAACAGTGTCCACTGCTTACATTAGACAGCGGGCTGCGCTACGCAGCGCGGCGGGCCGGTGCTGATGTGCTGGAGCTAGCTTAAATGAAAGTCTACACCTACTCGGAGGCCCGCCAGCACCTCGCCGAGCTGCTGGAGCAGGCGCAGCGTGAGGGCGGGGTGCGAGTTCGTCGGCGGGATGGTCGGGTTTTTGTGATTACGCCAGTGGCGGAGGGGCGCTCGCCGTTTGATGTGCCCGGCGCTGAGCTAGGGCTGACGACTGAAGAAGTTGTGGATTTGGTGCGGGAAGGCCGCAGGCCCGCTTAGATAAGGTTTCAGGGGTCGGGTTTCAGGTTTCAGGCCGAGCGCATCAGCAAGCAGCGCAAGAGCCAGAACTGTAAAGCTGCTACGAACCTTGTCTCAGGCAGCCAGCCCAAAACAAACAGCAGGCGCGGAGGAACGATCTCCTCCGCGCCTGCTGCGTTTGTGCGGAACGTGTCCCTACGCGGGCTGCTTGCTTTCGGCGAGCAGTTGGCGCAGCACGTACTGCAAGATGCCGCCGTGAACGTAGTACTGGATCTCCTGCGGCGTGTCAATGCGAACGGTGGCCTCGAAGGTCGTAACCGTGTCGTCGGCGCTGGTGACGCGCACCGTCAGCGTGCGCCCGTTGGCAAAGCCGCTGGCAATCGCCGCTTGCAGCCCCAGGATGTCGAAGACCTCGCTGCCCGTCAGGCCCAGGCTTTCGGCATTCTGCCCAGGCAAAAACTGAAGCGGCAGAATGCCCATACCGACGAGGTTCGAGCGATGAATGCGCTCGTAGCTCTCGGCGATGACGCCCTTGATGCCCTGAAGGTACGGGCCTTTCGCCGCCCAGTCGCGGCTTGAGCCGGAGCCGTACTCTTTGCCGGCGAGGATGAGCAGCGGCGTGCCGTCAGTCTTGTAGCGCATCGCGGCGTCGTACAGGGGCAGCACTTCGCCCGTCGGCAGGTACGGCGCGAAACCGCCCTCGGTGCCGGGGGCCAGCCGGTTGCGGAGGCGAATGTTGGCGAAGGTGCCGCGCACCATCGTCTCGTCGTTGCCCCGGCGCGAGCCGTAGCTGTTGAAGTCTTTCGTCGCGACACCGTGTTCGGTCAGATAGCGCCCGGCGGGCGAACTCGCCTTGATGTTGCCAGCGGGGCTGATGTGGTCGGTGGTGATGCTGTCGCCCAGCACAGCCAACACACGCGCCCCCTCGATTTCACGCACCTGCGCGGGCGGCTCGGTCTGCATCCCGTCGAAGTACGGCGGGCGCCGCACGTAGGTACTCTGCGCGTCCCAGGCAAAACGGTCGCCCGTCGGCACCGCGATGCCCTCCCACAGTTCGTCGCCCGTGAAGACGGTGGCGTAACTGCGCTGGTACATGTCCGAGTGAATCGCCTCGGCGATGGTCTGCTGCACCTCGGCCTGCGTCGGCCAAATGTCGCGCAGGAAAACGGGCTGCCCGTCCTTGCCAGTGCCCAGCGGCTCACTCGTCAGGTCAAGGTCAACCCGGCCCGCGATGGCGTAGGCGACGACCAGCGGCGGGCTCATTAGGAAGTTGGCCTTGACTTCGGCCTGCACGCGGCCCTCGAAGTTGCGGTTGCCCGACAGCACGGAGGCGACCACGAGATTGCCCTGCTCAATCGCGGCGCTCACTTCAACCGGCAGCGGGCCGGAGTTGCCGATACACGTGGTGCAGCCGTAGCCCACCGTGTTGAAGCGCAGCGCGTCGAGGTACTGCGTCAGGTCGGCCTTGTCGAGATACTCAGTGACCACCTTGGAGCCGGGGGCAAGCGAGGGCTTCACCCAGGGCTGGGTGGTCAGGCCGCGCTCAACAGCCTTCTTCGCCACCAGGCCAGCGGCAACCATCACCGAGGGGTTCGAGGTGTTGGTGCAACTGGTGATCGCCGCAATCACGACGGCGCCGTGATGCAGTTCGTGCTGCGTGCCCGCCAGTGTCAGCGCGGCGTGGTCTTGGGGCGCGCCGGACTGTGCGCCTGGGCCAAGGATAGCGGGGAGCGCCGCCGCAAACGCGGGGCCGACGTTGCTCAGCACGATGCGATCCTGGGGGCGCTTGGGGCCAGCAACCGACGGGCTAACACTCGCCAGATCAAGCTCAAGAATGTCGGTGTACTCGGCCTGGGGCGTGTCGGCGTCGTGGAACAGACCCTGCGCCTTGGCGTAGGCTTCCACCAGCGCGATGCGCTCCTCGCTGCGCCCCGAGAAGCGCAGGTAGCGCAGCGTCTCCTCATCTATCGGGAAGATGCCGCAGGTGGCGCCATACTCGGGGGCCATATTCGCGATGGTGGCGCGGTCGGCCAGCGGCAGCGCGGCCAAGCCAGGGCCGAAGAACTCAACAAACTTGCCGACGACGCCGCGCTTGCGGAGCTGCTCGGTGACGGTTAGCACCAAATCAGTCGCGGTCGCGCCCTCGGGCAACACGCCACTGAGCTTAAAGCCGACCACTTGGGGAATGAGCATCGAGACGGGCTGGCCCAGCATCGCGGCTTCGGCCTCGATACCACCGACGCCCCAACCTAGCACGCCCAGACCATTGATCATCGTCGTGTGGCTGTCGGTGCCGACGAGCGTATCGGGGTATGCCTGCACGGGGCCAGTAGCGCGGGGGTTCTCGTCGCTCGTGAAGACGACGCGGGCGAGATACTCAAGATTGACCTGATGCACGATGCCGTTGCCGGGGGGCACGACCTTAAAATTCAGGAACGCGGTCTGACCCCAGCGCAGGAAAGCGTAGCGCTCCTGGTTGCGCTCGAACTCCAGGTCTTTATTAATCTGAAGCGCGTCCGCCGAGCCGAAGGCATCAACCTGCACCGAATGGTCAATCACCAACTCGACGGGCTGTAGCGGGTTGATCAGGGCCGGGTCGCCGCCCATCGCGGCCATCGCATCGCGCATGGCGGCGAGATCGACCACGCAGGGCACGCCGGTGAAGTCTTGCAGAATCACACGGGCGGGGGTAAACGCGACCTCTTTATCTGGCTCGGCGTTGGGCTGCCAATTGGCGAGCGCCAGCACATCATCAGCGGTCACCGTGCGCCCATTCTCGGTGCGAAGCAGGTTCTCAAGCAAAATGCGGAGCGAATATGGCAGGCGGGCGAGGTTCACGCCGCGTGCGCCAAGCGCATCAAGGCGGTAGATTTCGTATGCCTGAGCGCCAACGCGAAGCGTCGCACGCGCACCAAAACTGTTGGTCATCTGCGAACTCCTATGCTTTCCAACCGGGGGCAGTATGGCTGATTATAGCAGCCGAGGGTACAAACTAGTCCACGGCGGCGAAAATACGCGGCAGGTGTTGTACCACGAAGGTCACGAAGGTCACGAAGGCCGAACCGCTTGCGACTGCGCTCCGTGCCTAACGAGAATCGCCGCACAACCCAGAGGAACGTCCAGCAAGCGGTACTCGTACACGTTGGAGGAACTGCAACCACGCAACGCATTCAGGCCGCGTGCGCGGCCTGAATGCGCCTGCGAAGGCAGGCTGCGTCAACCAAGCGCCGGGGGCTTCAGTCCCCCCGGCGAACATCAACTCATCAGGGTGACATGGCTCCTGCGCCGGAACCATTACCCGCAATACCGCAGAAGTAACACTGTGAGGCATTCGGTCATTCTGAGCGCAGCGAAGAATCCCGGTCGGGACGCTTCGCTGCGCTCAGCGTGACAGCGTTCGTTATGCGCTATTGCGCTTAAACGGAGTGGCGCTAGAAGAGGATTCGCCCCGTGCGTTCCTCGGTTCGACCGGGCACGTTCCTTAGTTTTGCAGGCACGTTCCTTAGTTTTGCGGGCGCGTTCCTTAGTTTTGCAGGCGCGTTCCTTCGTTCGACCGGGTGCGTTCCTTAGTTTTGCGGGCGCGTTCCTTAGTATTGCGGGCGCGTTCCTTAGTTTTGCGGGCGCGTTCCTTAGTTTTGCAGGCGCGTTCCTTAGTTTTGCAGGCGCGTTCCTTCGTTCGACCGGGTGCGTTCCTTAGTTTTGCAGGCGCGTTCCTTAGTTCGACCGGGTGCGATCCTCAGGATCGACCCCTGCGATCCTCGCCACAACGGGTGCGATCCTCAGTTCGACCGCTCCATAACGCTTCGCGCCCCTGCCCGAGACCTGCATATCCGTACCCACAACGTTTTTGGGGACGCTGGCGGTGCCAGGATCGCACGGTCAATGGCCGCAAAAACGCGCACAGCGCACGAAAGCAGTGCATGTATGTTCATGTTCTTGTGCCCTCTGCGCTCCTTCGTGGCGCTAGCG
>CAIWXH010000298.1 GCA_903916565.1 uncultured Oscillochloris sp.
CGCCCCATCTCGCTCACGCTCAGACAGACCCGCGCCTCTGCCTCGATGTTCGTGCGCGTGCGACCGTAGCGTGCGGTGTGCATGTAAATCGCGTGTCGCCCCGCATCGTAGACGAAAAAGTTGCTGTTCGTGTACGGTTGGCCGTCGCTCACGGTCGCCAGGGTGGCGATGGGCGCCCGCCCCAGCAACGCCGCGATCCAGCCATCATCCGCCACCGTCCGATCCCGCCGCCGCACCGCCGCCCGCCCGCGTGTCGTGTCATCGTGGGTCATGCCTGTGCTCCCAATGTTTCTAGTACACCTCAGCAAAAATACGCGACAGGTTTTTTACCACGAAGCGCACGAAGTTCACGAAGGCCGAACCGCTTGCCGCTGCGCTCCGTGCCTGACGACCGATGCCCGATCCATCGTCCGTCGTCCGTCGTCTAAACAAGCATCAGCGCCCAACCACGGGCAGATAGAGGTAGATCATCCTGCTTGCCACAAAGCCGCCCGGCAGAGGCCGAAACTGGGCCATGCCGTTTGCGCCCTCGGTGACGCCGCCGGGGCCTACGGCCAGTATGTTCGCCTGGTACGCCCATAGCATCCCGGCCCAAGGCGTGCGAGCGGGCGGTACAGCCTCGTAGTAGCTTTGGGCTAAGGTCGCCTGCCCGCCAAACCGATCACCGCCTGGAAAGAAGATTGCCAGCGTCGCCGCCGCTTGATTTGTGGCGATGATCGGCGTGCGCGCCGAATCATCCAGCAGCGTCACCAGCGCGGTAGCGGCCTGCTGAACGGCAGTCGGAACCTCCGTAGCGCTCGTCAAATTCTTAGCCAAGTCTTGCAGGTCAACGAACGCATCTTCCGCCAGCGGCACCTGCACCTGCGGGTCGCTGGTCACGAGCGCGTCGAGCAGGCCATTCCCTGAGGAGTCGTAGTGTTGGGCGGCAGCCCTGGCCGCTGCAATGGCTGGGCGGGCCACGGTGCCATTTGAAGCCAGGGCGGTCTGGAGACTCGCGGCCAGCGCATCGACCGCTTCGCCCAGCGCAGCGGCCCGCTCAAGGTCGTAGGCGCCCCAGGGTGTCGCCTGCGAGCCGCCCACCGCTGTATAGGCTTTGACCGTAGCGTCCGCCACGGCGGTCAGATCATTGCGACTGGCCCCGCCCAGCACCGGCACCAGCGCCGCGTACGGCCCAAGCTGCCAGATCAGCCCCGCCGAGGCGACCATTTTGCGGGCGTAAGGTGCCGTGGTTCGCAAGACCTCGACGCTGCCAAGGAGCGGTGCCTGATAGATGACCAGATCAAGCTTGGTGGCCCCGCCAAGGTTCGCCGCATGATAGGCCGCGTTGAGGCCCGCCAAACTTAGCACGGGGGTGCCGGGCGCAGTTGCGTCGAGCGCCAACTGGCCCACCGCCTGACCGGGTGCCACAATCAGCAGCGCCGTGTGGGTCGCTGGATAGCGCTGGCGTCCGTAGGTGATAAAGTCGGCCAGGGTCTGCGGGTCAGCCGTGTTGGTCTCGGCCCGTATGTGACAGTCGGCGGTGCCTCCCGGCGGGTAGGCGCAAAGCTCGATCCCGCCAGGCCCGTAGCGATCCACGTAGCTGACCAAGTTCACCGTAGGATAGGCTGCCGCCAGACTCGGCAGGCCCGCCAGTTGGGTCGAGGGGCGACCCAGGCTTGGTGCCTGCTGCGAGACACCAATCACATTATCGGCAGCCATGTAGATCAGCAGCGTCCAGTCGGCATTTGGCACGCCCGCGACCGGCTCACCCGGCGTGGGCGTCGCCACTGCGGGCTGCTCGGGCAGCGGCGCGCTCAACAGCGTGAACGCACGCTCGTAAAAGCTGTAGCCGGACTGCGCCTCCGGGTCGCTCGGGTCACGGTCAAAAACCTCGACGTACCAGCGGTAGCTGCGCCCGTAGGTGAAACCGAAGGCTGCCGGTACATCCCCTGGACGCAGGCTAAATTCCAGCTTGCTGCTGCTGGGGTCGATGAGCGGGCTACAGTAGGTGACCGGCAGCTTCGTGCTGGAGTCGGCACGCTCAGGATCATAGAGACAAGCGCGGTGGCGCTCGCCATGCGTCGCCCGCCCGCTCCAACCCAGCACGACCGGTGCCGTGTCCGAGGCGACCACCTCGGCGTAGGCGGCGGGGGCCAGCAACGTGACGCCAGCGACCTCAAAGCTTGGCAGATCGAGCGCTTGCCCGGTGGCGAGCGTGCTGACACGCGGGCCAGCCCAGAAGCCGAGTACACCCGCTGGCGCAGGCGGGTTTTCCGGCTGATTGACAAACCAGAGCCGATAGCGCTCATCGGCGGCCAAGGGCGCCACCGCAAGAAACTGGTAGGTGCCAGCGGGTCCAGTGCGCGTACGCGCCACGACGCTGGTGGTGCCAGCGGCATCGCTGTGCGCCAGCAGCACCTGCGCCCCGGCCAGCCCTGTGCCATCCGCCGTCACGCGCCCGCTCAGGCTCGGCGCTGCCACACAGACATTCGCCTGGAGATCATCAAGCCAGAGGTTCTGCGTGCCAGCGCTCACCGCCGAGAAGACCAGCGCCGCCTTGCCGAGGGCGCGCAGCCGACTGAGCGACACCGCGTCGGCGACATCCCAGCTCAAGGTCTGCCAGCTACCCTCGATCCTGTCGGTGCCAGTCAGCACCGCCGCCGTGATGATCAGCCCACTCGGGTTGATCTTCCCGATCTCGTACAGCGAAACCCGTAGCTCATCGGTGAGGGTCGGCGAACCGCCGGCATAAAAGTAGCTAAGCGTCCCATACAGCTCGGCGAGGCTCGTGGTGACCGTGATCTCCTGGCCCACCGCAGCCCCCGACGAGCTAAGGAACAGCGCCTGCGGCGTCGAGTTGGCCTGGGTGGTCGAGACGCTCCAGCCCGTGCTGTAGCTGCGCCAGGGCGTGGTGGCCTGGGCCACAGCCACCGCCGGGTCTGCCAGCACCTGCTGGCAGACCGAGACGCTCACCGCTGGGCCAAGCTGACCAGGCGCGTGCGGTGTGACTTGTGCGCGGCCCGCAGCAGGCGGCAGCAGGCCGAGCAGGGAGCAGAGCAGCAAGAGGGCAACGAGTGGCTTCATAGGCTCAAACACGCTTTCTGCGACTGGGCTATAATAGGCGCACGCATTTCTGTCTGGAGCCATCCTCAATGTCGGAACTTTACAGGCTAACCGTGCGCGAGGCAAGCGCCGCCCTCACAGCGGGCGAACTGACCTCTGTCGCGCTGACCGAGGCTCTCCTTGCACGCATGAGCGCCGTTGAACCCACGGTGCAAGCCTTTCTGACCAAGACGGGCGAGCAGGCGCTGGCGGCGGCCCGGATCGCCGACGCCGAGCGGCGGCCTGACCACGGCCCGCTCCACGGCATCCCCCTGGCGATCAAAGATGTGATTTGCACCGAGGGCGTACGCACCACCTGTGGCTCGGCCATTCTTGAGACTTTTGTGCCGCCCTACAGCGCCACGGTGGTGCAGCGTCTTGAGGCGGCGGGCGCGATTAGTCTGGGCAAACTCAACTGCGACGAGTTCGCGATGGGTTCAAGCACCGAGAATAGCGCCTACCATGTGACGCGCAACCCGTGGGACCCCGAGCGCGTGCCGGGCGGCAGCAGTGGCGGCAGCGCAGCGGTGGTGGCGGCGAGCATGGCCCCTGCCAGCCTGGGCACCGACACGGGTGGCTCCATCCGCCAGCCCGCCGCGCTCTGCGGCGTGAGTGGGCTGAAGCCGACCTACGGGCGCGTCAGCCGCTTCGGCCTCGTGGCCTACGGTTCTTCGCTCGACCAGATCGGCCCACTGGCGTGGACCGCCGCCGACTTGGCGCTCGTCTTGCAGGTGATCGCCGGTCACGATTCGCGTGATGGCACCAGCGCAGCAACCCCGGTGCCTGATTATACCGCCGCGCTCACCGGCGATGTGCGCGGGCTGCGGGTCGGCGTGCCCCGCGAATACTTTGTTGAAGGGATGGAACCCGGCGTCGAGGCGGCCACCCGCGAGGCGATTGCGGTTCTCGCCGCGCAGGGTGCCGAGCTGGTCGAGGTTTCGCTGCCTTACACGAAGTACGCACTGCCAACCTACTACATCATCGCCCCCGCCGAGGCCAGCGCCAACCTGGCCCGCTTCGACGGCGTGCGCTATGGCCCCCGCGAGCAGGGCGAGAGCATGTGGGAAGAGATCGAGCTGACCCGTGGGCGCCGCTTCGGTGCCGAGGTGCGCCGGCGGATTATGCTTGGCACCTACGCGCTTTCGGCGGGCTACTACGACGCCTACTACAAGCGGGCGCAGCAGGTTCGCACCTTAATCAAGCGCGACTTCGAGCAGGTCTTCGCCCAGGTTGATGTGCTGGCCGCGCCCACCTCGCCCACGGTGGCCTTCAAGGTCGGCCAGCGGCTTGATGACCCCCTGGCGATGTACCTGAGCGATGTCTGCACGCTGCCGATCAACCTCGCGGGCGTCCCTGCGCTGGTCGTGCCCTGCGGCTTCAGCGAAGGGCTGCCCGTGGGCCTCCAGTTGATCGGTCGTCCCTTTGAAGAGGCCACCCTGCTACGCGCCGGCGACGCCTACCAGCGCCTCACCGACTGGCACACCCGACGGCCCACGCTGTAGCTTTAGACAGGTTTCAGGTTTCAGGTGCCAGGTTTCAGGTTTTAGGGTGAATGTTTCGGCGTAACCCGCCCTAGAGACGCCTTGCAGCTTTGCGGCTTTGGGCAAGGTTCGTGGATGCTTTACAGTTTGGGCACGCGCATGGCTTGCTGCTGCGCTCGGCCTGAAACCTGAAACCCGGCACATGAAACCTTGTCTTTGCGCGAGATCTCCCCAGCCCTGGTGGATCA
>CAIWXH010000299.1 GCA_903916565.1 uncultured Oscillochloris sp.
ACCGATGTCAATGAGGCCGAGCGGGTCGGCTCGTCGGATAAGGTGACGATTGTTGCTCAGGTTGACCGCTACAAGGGCGCGTTTCGCGGCGATGGCAACTGGACGGGCGCGCGCCGCCTGCACATCACCAAGGACGACGACCTGAAGAAGCTAAATTCTGAGGTGGTGTCCGACCTTGGCGAGGTGAATATGGCCGACGGGCAGACCCTGGTGGATTTCGCTGAGTGGGCGATCACCACGTACCCCGCCGCCCACCATGCGCTCATTCTTTCTGACCACGGCATGGGCTGGCCTGGCGGCTGGAGCGACGGATCCCAAACAAAGCCCGGCCCCGATGGCCTTGGCCTTACCTCCAACGGCGACTTGTTGCTGCTCGACGAGATCGACGCGGCTCTCGGTACGATCCGTACCGACACGGGCATCACGTCCTTTGACCTGATCGGCTTCGACGCCTGTCTGATGGGCCAGATCGAGGTGCTTACCGCCGTCGCTCCCCATACGCGCTATGTGGTCGCCTCTGAGGAGGTGGAGCCAGCCCTGGGCTGGGCCTACGCCGGATTCCTCGGGAAGCTCGTCGCGAACCCGGCGATGGACGGCGCCGCGCTGAGCAAGGCGATTGTGGACAGCTATATTGACCAGGATCAGCGGATTGTTGATGATGCGGCGCGGGCTGAGTTTGTGAAGGAGACCTTCGACACGACCAAGACGCGCAGTGCGCGGGCAGTGGCCACCGACATGAGCCACGATGTCACCTTGAGTGCCTACGATACCGCCGCCCTACCCGAACTGCTCGCCGCCCTGGATGATTTCAGCGTTGCTCTGAGCAAGCTGAACAAGAAGACGGTGGCCTCGGCGCGCACCTACGCCCAGCGCTTCGAAAATACCTTCGACGATGGCCCGTCGCCCTACATCGACATTGGCAGCTTCGCCACGCTTGTTCGCAAGAAGAGCAACACCAAGGGCATCGACAAGGCCGCCGACGCCCTGCTGGCCGCCCTCAAGCGGGCCGTGATTGCCGAGAAGCACGGCGACGAGCGCTCCGGGGCCACTGGCCTCTCGATCTACTTCCCCACCTCGAAGCTCTACAAGTCCGCCGACGCGGGCCGGAAGGTCTACGCGCAGGTGGCGAACCGCTTTGCCGACCAGGCCGCCTGGGAGAACTACCTCAACTTCTACTACTACGGCGTGGCCCTGGATACGACCGCGCCGACGGGCAACACGCTGGCGATCCTCGCCCCCGGCGCCAGCCCGCTCAGCGTGGCCAAACTGAAGCTCTCGGCCAAGAAAATCGCCCAAAATGGCACGGTCACGGTGAAAACGAGCGTGGACGGCGACCAGATCAGCTTTATCTATTTCTTCACTGGTTTCTACAACCCCGACGACGACAGCGTTCTGGTGGCTGACATCGACTACGTGGATGCTGGGCAGTCGCGCAAGGAGAACGGGATCTTCTACCCCGACTGGGGCGCGGATCGGCCCGTGACCCTTGAGTATGACTGGACGCCGGTGCGCTTTGGGATCAGCGACGGGACGACGACAAAGTTCGCGCTCTTCGCGCCATCGGACTACGGGGCCGCCAACGACAGCGCCACCTATGTGGTACACGGCAACTACACCTTTGTGGATGGCGGCACCCGCCAGGCGCAGCTCTTCTTCAAGGACAACGCGCTAATCAAGGTGCTGGGATTCAGCAGCCAGGGTCAGGCCAGCGCCCCGCGTGTGATCACCCCTCAGCCCGGCGACACCTTCACCGTCACGAATCAGCGCATCCGGCTGCACAGCAATAGCGGCGGCGTTAAGGAGTACGTCACCGAGGCGGGCGACACCCTCACCTTCGGCGACCAGCCGTTCACCATGGAGGAACTGCCCGCGCCCGCCGGTAGCTACGTCCTCGGCGTGCAGGCCGAGGACATGGACGGC
>CAIWXH010000300.1 GCA_903916565.1 uncultured Oscillochloris sp.
CACTCGATCACGAACTGGCGGTTGGGCGCAGTGCCGAGTACCTTGGTGTAAACGCCAGAGTCATAATCCACGGACAGCTCATCCCAGAACGGGTAGATCGCCGCGTTTGGCGTGTACGTGTCAGGGATCGGGTTGTTGTATAGGTTAATCGGCGCATCGAGGAAGCTGACGAAGCCGCTGGTGGCAACATTAGCAATCTCGTAGGACTGGCCGTAGAAGGTGAACAGGAACGGCAGGGCCACCGGCGTCGAGCCGTAGGAGCCGCTGAGCGACAGGCGCGTGTCACCCTCGATGTAGCTTGGCGTCTCGACGGTGCAGAAGTAGCCGAAGGCATCGCTGCGCTGGGCCAAACTGAAATCGAGTGTCGTATCACCCCCTACCGTCACAGATTGCGTCTGAGCGTCGTAGCACCCGCCCTGTGATGCCTGTACGTCATACGTGCCCTCGGGTACGCTGGCGAAGCTGTAGCGTCCATCCGCGCCAGTGGTCGTCGGCGGGATCGGCGTGTTCAGGATGCTGACATTGGCGTTGGCGACCGGCGTCCCAGTGCCGCTGCGCACCGTACCCGCAACCGCGTGTGATGGGGCCGGACTGAGCGCAAAGTTCAGCGGCGTCGTCACCCCTTCGCTCACATCCGCCCCTACAGTCTGGCCGATGTAGCCGAAGAGACTGGCGCTGACATCATAGTGGCCAATCGACAGGCGCAGGCTATAGCTGCCATCCGGCCCGGTACTTGTCGTGCGGCTGTTGGTACTACTGACGACGTGGATCGATACGCCTCCGAGCGGGGCGCCCGCAGCATCAGTCACAACCCCTGCGAGGGTGCCAACTGGGCCACGCGGCGACAGATCGACAGCGGCGTAGGCGTCAAGGCGGCCCTCGCCCCAGACGTTGTTATCGACATTGCTCACATGGGGCATTGTCGAGCCTGGAGGCGGATACGCCGTCGGCGTCGGATTGCCCCCGCCATCGCAGCTCGTGTCAATTACGTCGATGGCAGTCTGGTCGAGCAATGCGCGGGTTGCGGCGATGTCTCCGACGAGGGAGGGAGCCGCCGACCACATAAGCGCGACGGTGCCTGCCACGTGCGGCGAGGCCATAGAGGTGCCGCTATACCAAACGTAGCCATTTCCTGGCACACTGCTGCGCACATCGACGCCGGGCGCGGCGATATTGGGCTTGATCTCGCCGAAGACAGACGGCCCACGGCTGGAGAAGTAGGCGATGCTGTTGTTGATATCAAACGCCCCGGCGGCGTAGGTATTCGTATAGTCGCCGGGCGAGCCGGCGCTCCCGCAGTACGGCCCGCTATTTCCATTTGAGAACTGCGGGAAGATGCCCGAGGCGACCCAGGCATCGACAATGCTCTGGTAAAAGGTATCGCCGCCCCCACCGCCCCAGGAATTATTCACAATATTTGGCCGTAGGTCAGGGCGCGGGTTGTTGCCGCTGAGGTCGGTGGGAGCCAAAACCCACTGACCGGCAGCCATCAACGCAGCGTACGAGCAGCCCATATCTTCGCAGCCCTTGGCGGCGATCCAGCGTGCGCCCGGCGCAAC
>CAIWXH010000301.1 GCA_903916565.1 uncultured Oscillochloris sp.
CCCCGGCCCCTCTCCCGCAAGGGGAGAGGGGGGATTCGGCATCAGGAAGCGTTCGACTCCCCCTCTCCCGCTCAGGGAGAGGGGGCTGGGGGGTGAGGGCTGGCGCGGCAACCGGACGTTGCACCCGCCATGCCACTGTTTGACCAGGACTAGCCAACGCGCAGCACAGCCTGTACAATAAGGTGCGGTTTCGACTTTTGTTGTGCGGGCTGCGTTAGCATGGCGAGCAGGCTTGAAGAACTGATTGGGGTTCCGTTCAACGACGAGCGGCTGCTCCAGCGTGCGTTTATCCACCGCTCGTTTCTTCACGAGCACCCCGAGCGCATCCCCGGCATGACGGCGAACGAGCGCCTTGAGTTTCTCGGCGATGCGGTGCTGAATTTCATCTCCGCCGCTTGGCTTTACGCCAACTACCCCGCGCATAGCGAGGGCGACCTGACGGCCCTGCGCGCCGCCTTGGTGAAGACCAGTACCTTGGCTGGCTTCGCCCGCAGCCTCGGCCTTGGCACCTACATTCAGATCAGCCGTGGCGAGGACACGCCAACGTCCCGCAACCGCGCCTCCCTGCTCGCTGATGTGTTCGAGGCCGTCTTGGGCGCGGTCTATCTCGACCAAGGGCTCGATGGCGCACGGGCCTTCATCCTCCCCTTTCTTGAGCGCCAAATCGCCGCGATGCTGAGCGGCAAGGCCGAGGTTGACTACCGCACGCGCCTGCAAGAGCAAGCGCAGGCGCACTACAACCAGACGCCCGCCTACCGTATGCGTGCGATGCGCGGCCCCGCCCATGAGCGCGAATTTACCCTAGAGGTGTTTGTGGGCGAGCGCTTGTTGGGCGTCGGCAGCGGCCCAAATAAGCAGGCCGCCGCCCAGGCAGCCGCCAAGGCCGCCCTCGCGCTCTTCGATGGCGCTGATTCACTACCCCTATGAGCCACATCTTCATTACTGGCGGCACGGGCTACCTGGGCACCGTTCTGGTGCGTCAGGCGCTGGCCGCAGGACACACAGTCGCCGCGAGCCACTTCAGCCAGACGCCACCAGCCACCGCCGGGGTGGCCTGGGCACCGCTGGACGTGCGCGACCCGCAGGCCGTCGCAGCTAGGCTCACCACGCTGCGCCCCGATCTGGTCATGCACACGGCCTATCTGCAAGCTGGCCCCGATCTGATGGCCGTCACCGCCGAAGGGGCCGGCCACATCGCCCGCGCCGCCGCCGCCGTTGGGTCGAGACTCATCCATCTGTCGAGCGACGTGATCTTCGACGGCGAGCGCACCGGCACTTACACTGAGGCCGACCCGCCCACGCCGATCACGCTCTACGGGCAGGCCAAGGCCCGCGCCGAGACGCTGGTGGCCGAGGCGCACCCAGCGGCGACTATCGTTCGCACTTCGTTGATTTACGGGTTTGACCCCATTGATAAGCTCTCGCGCTTCGTGCTTGATGTGGCGACCGGGCGGGTCGCGGCGAAGCTTTTCACCGATGAGTACCGTTGCCCGATCTATGTGGCGGATCTGGCCGCCGCGCTGTTGGAGTTGGGCGAACTGCGCTATCGGGGCGTGCTGAACCTTGCGGGCGCCGAGCAGGTGAGCCGCTACGAGTTTGGGCGACTGATCGCGCAAGTCTGGGACGTGGACCCGGCGGGGATCCCCGCCGGCCTGAGCGCCGAGAGTCCCACCCGCCGCCCACGTAATTGCGCCCTCGACAGCTCCAGCGCCCAAGCGCTCCTCAAGACCAGGCTGCGGGGGGTTCGCGAGGTGCTACAATCAACCGGACGAGAAGGGGAATAGAGGATGCATACGACACCCAATATCATCGCGGACTTGATCGCCGACCTGTGCGGGAGCGATGAGTCGCTGCGAATTCAAGCTTCCTTCGCCCTGGGTGTGCTGGGTGAGCCTGCCGTCGCGCCGCTGACCCAACTGCTTGAGACACCCTCCTCGGAGCTGCGGAAGCGGGCGGCCTGGGTGCTGGGCGTCATCGGCGCACCCGCCCTCCCGGCCCTGCTGGCGCTGGCCGAAAGCCCCGACCAAACCCTCCGCATCGAGGCGCTGAGGGTGCTGGGTGTCGTGGGCGAGGCCCGCGCACTCAAGCAACTGCTGGTGGGCCTGACTGACCCCGACCCTCGGGTGGCGGCACGGGCAGCACGGGCGATTGGCAAGCTTGGTGACCCACGCGCCTATCACCCGCTGCTCACCGCGCTGCGGCACCCTTCGCCCGATGTGCGCTACGAGGCTTGTCGGGCGCTCGCCGATCTCCACGTCCTCGATGCGGTGCCCGTGCTGCGCGAAATGGTGACGAGCGATACGACCACCACGACCTGGGGTGCTTCGGTGGCCGAGACGGCGGGCCGCGCTGCCGCCGAGTTGGTCAGTGGTGCCGTCACGCCCGACCGCGATGAGCACTTCGCCCGCGCCAGCGCGATTCTGCGCCAGCAACAGCAGCTTGGCCCAGAATGAGAATCGGGCTCGATGCACGCTATGCGAGCGACCACTTCCCCGGCATCGGGCGCTCGATTGTGGGCTTGGTGCAAGCCATGGCCGAGCTTGAACACGGGCACACGCTGGTGCTGCTGATCGACCCACGGGCGGGCACCGGGCGCTACGACCTGGCAGCGCTAACGCGACTGCCCAGGGTCGAGGTCGCGCATCTGGCGGCGAGTCCGTTCGGGGCCGCGCAGCATGTGACGGTGCCCGCGCTGGCCCGCCGCCTCCAGCTTGACCTGCTGCACTCGCCCTACTTTGTGAAACCCTATCTGGGGCTGCCGTGCCCGTCGGTGGTGACCGTCTACGACCTGATTGGCTGGCGCTTCCCGCGCACGCTGTCGTGGCGCGGGCGGCTCTTCTATCGGGCGGCCATGGCGCTGACGATGCGAACAGCGGCGACTATTATTACCATCTCGGAGAGCGCCCGCGCCGACTTGGCCCGCATCTACCGGCTGCCCGCCGAGCGGCTGGCGGTCACGCCGCTGGCGGCGGGGCGGCGCTTCAAGCCACAGCCCGCCGAGGCGGTTGCCGCAGCCAAGGCGCACTACAGTCTGCCCGAGCGCTACGTCCTCTACCTGGGATCGAACAAGCCCCATAAGAACCTTGAGCGCCTCGTGCGCGCGTGGGAGCGCGTGCTGGTGGAGGGGGCCGCCGAGGGCGCGACCCTGGTGATCGCGGGGCACCAAGACCGCAAGCACCCCGAGGTGCGGCGCTTCGTGGCTGCGCGCAAGCTCGGGGCGAGCGTGCGTTTTCTGCCGAATGTCAACGACGCCGACCTGCCAGCGCTCTACAGTGGCGCAACGGTCTTCGCCTTCCCGTCGTATTACGAAGGCTTCGGGCTGCCGCCGCTGGAAGCGATGGCGTGTGGCACACCCGTGCTGTGCGCCCACGCCTCTAGCCTGCCAGAAGTGGTGGGCCAAGCGGCGTTGATGGTGGACCCCTTCAATGTGGCCGCGCTGGCCGAGGGTCTGGCCCGCCTGCTCCGCGACCCGGCCCTGCGCCGCGAGCTGAGCGCACGCGGCCAGCACCGCGCACGCGAGTTCTCGTGGCGGCGCACGGCCATCGGGACGCTGCGCGTCTACGAGCGGGTTATGGACTAGTTGGCGGCGCGAGCAGCGCACTGCTGGCCCAGCCAAGACTGCCGACACTGACGCGCTCGGCGGTGCAGTCGGCGGTCACCTGAGTGACGCGGATGCGATACCAGCGGGCACCACCGGCGAGGGTGTTCTCCTCAAGCACATCGACAAGGTCGCCGATGCAGACTTGGCCGACGACCGTCTCGGCGCTAACGACGGGCTGCCTGCGTAGGTTCCCACCCTTGACCACACTGCTCCGCCCGATACGTGCTGGTTCGGCCACGACGGTGGGGGTGGCGGTACGCCGTACGGTTGCCGTAGGGGTGACGGTAGCCACGAGTGCGTGGGCGGTGTTGCTGGTAATCACAGCGGCGTTACTGGTCTCGACCGCCTGCGCGGTGGCGGTGCTACTGGCGATAGTGCGGGTGGCGTTGGCTCCCATAGCCAAGAAGGCGACACCGCCAAGGAGCGCGATGATGGCGCCCGCAATCAGCACGTTGACTAGCGCACGGACTGGCCCACCGCGATGCGGGGCCTTCGGACGGAAGAGCCGATCCCAGTCGTGCGGATCTGCATGTGGGGGCACGGGCGGTCCTTTTCCAGACGACAAGAGGCAAGGTCGGGTCGGTGTGCCCCTGATCGCCTATAAGGTGCAGCGCCAGACGGGTTGGCGCTCGCCGGTGGCGGCGAAGCCAAACCAACGATACAGGCGCTGCGCGTGAGTGTTGTAAGCCTGGGTGTTCAGCGTCACGAGGGTGGCACGCAGCTCGCGGGCGTAGCTGACCACCTCAGCCAAGAGGCGCACGCCGATACGCTCGCCCCGGCGGCCTGGGTCAACGGCGATGCGAACGAGATGCACCAGTCGTCCGCCGAAGTGTGTGGTGGCAAAGGCGTAGCCGACCAGATCTGGGCCAAGTTCGGCGACCACAAAGTAGGGGCCTTGCTCAATCGAGGGGCCAAGGATCGTATCGTCTTTCATCCACTGCGGCTCGAAGCAGAGTTGGTCGAGGCGCAACACCTCAGCCAGATCAACGTTGGCAGCGGGGCGAACACGCACAGCGGGGTTGCCGAGGTCGGGGATGTCGAACAGGGGCTTCTCGTAGACCACGACCTCGGTATCATTAAA
>CAIWXH010000302.1 GCA_903916565.1 uncultured Oscillochloris sp.
AAACAGGCGGTGCGCGAGGATGAGATTTCCCCCGCTGCCAAGTCGGAGTCGAAGGGCGAAAGCAAAGCCTGACATTCCCTATTTAGGAGCTCTAAGGGCGCGTGGGGGTGGAGCATGCTCTGCCCCTGCGCGCCCCGTGTGTGTTACTTATGGCTGAAGATTATTTTGACCGTGCGACCATTGCTGTGCGTTCGGGCCAGGGTGGCGCTGGTGCCGCATCGTTTCGGCGCGAGAAGTTTGTGCCGCGTGGTGGCCCCAACGGCGGCGACGGCGGGCGCGGCGGCCACATTTACGTTGTGGCTGACCCCGATCTCAACACGCTGCTGGCCTTTCGCTACGAGCGCAAGTTCAACGCCGAGGCTGGCGGGAACGGCCAGAAGAATAATATGCACGGTCGCCAGGGCCAAGACCTAGAGGTCAAGGTGCCCCCTGGCACGATTGTGCGCGCCGTCATTGACGGTACAACCTACGAGGTCGATCTGGCCCGCCCCGGCCAGCGCCTGCTCGTCGCCCCAGGCGGGCGCGGCGGGCTGGGCAATGTCCATTTCACCACGGCGGTGCGCCAAGCGCCCCGGATGTCTGAGCTGGGCGAGCCGGGGCATGCGCTGACGTTGGAACTGGAGCTGAAGCTCATCGCCGATGTGGGCCTGGCCGGTTTCCCCAACGCGGGCAAGTCTACGCTGCTTTCGGTGATTAGTGCCGCCCGCCCCAAGATCGCCAATTATCCGTTCACGACGCTTCAGCCGAACCTGGGCATCGTTGATGTCGGCATTCACGACCGCTTTGTCGTCGCCGACATCCCTGGGCTGATCGAGGGCGCGCACACGGGGATTGGCCTCGGCCACGACTTTTTGCGCCATGTGGAACGTACCCGCGTGCTGATTCACGTGGTTGACGCCGCTGGCGTTGATGGGCGCGATCCGCTGGCGGATTTCCACCAGATCAACGAAGAGCTGCGCCTCTACCGCCCCGAGTTGGCCGAGCGCATTCAGGTCGTTGCGCTGAATAAGCTCGATCTGCCGGAGGCGCAGGAGCAACTGCCGCGCCTGCGCCGCGAGCTTGGCGTGCCGCCCGAGAACTTCTTTCCCATCGCCGCCGTCACCCGCGAGGGTGTGGACGCGCTGCTGCGCCGCGTGGCCGAGTTGCTGCGCGAGCGGCCCGCGCCCTTCCGCACGCCGGTCGAGCCGGACGCGCCGCCGCTGACCTGGCCCCTGGCACCGGTTGATGAGAACGTCTACACGGTCGCACGCGAAGGTGCCGGTTGGCGCGTGTCCGGGACTAAGATTGAGCGCCTGATGAAGATGACGAACTTCAACCAGATCGAGGCGGTGGATCGCGTCCAGCGCGTCTTTGAGGCCACCGGCATTAGCCAAGCGCTGATTAGCGCCGGTCTGCAAGAGGGCGATCTGGTGCATATTGGCGACACCGAGCTCGAGTGGGACAGCTTGCGCTTTGAGTAGGGGCGGCGCTTGGCGGCGGCGCATCGTGAGTGAGCGACAACGGATCCAACAATGAGCACACAGCTCAGCATGTACCTCGGCGACTGGCTCCAGCGCAGGGCGCAACTCTCGCCCGAGCGCACGGCGCTGTACGATGCCCAGTCTGGGATGCGCCCAATCAGCTATGGCGCATGGAACGAGGCGGCGACCCGCACGGCGGCGCTGCTCCGGCGCCTGGGGGTGGGGCGCGGCGAGCGCGTGGCGGTGCTGGCCCATAACAGTGTCGCCTTCCTCGATCTCTGGTTTGCCTGTGGCAAGCTCGGGGCGGTGCTGCAACCACTGAACTGGCGGCTGACCAAGGGCGAATTGGCGGGCTTGCTGGCCGACGCGACGCCCAGGCTGTTTGTCTACGGCCCCGAATTTGTGACAACGGTGCGCGAGTTGCAGGGCGAGGCGTCCTCGGTGCAGCGCTGGCTGGCGCTTGATGGGATGGCCCTGGCCGACATTGATGATGACATTCTGACCGCCCGCGACGCCTGCGATGAGCCGGTGCCGCCCATCGAGTTGGGCTGGGACGACCCGTGGGTGATCTGCTACACCGGCGGCACCACGGGCTTGCCCAAAGGCGCGATCCTCACGCACGGCAACATCACCTTCAACGCGATTAACACCGTGATGAGCTGGGGGCTGGACGCCAACGACACGACCGTGCTCAACACGCCGCTCTTTCACACGGGTGGCCTGAATGTCTTTACCGCGCCGTTGGTGCTGGCGGGTGGAGCCTCGATTGTCTGTAAGGGCTTCGACGCCGACCAGATCTTCGACCTGATTGACGCAGGGCAGGTGACCATTCTCTTCGGCGTGCCGACGATGTTCATTGCGCTGCAGCAGCACCCGCGCTGGGACGCCGTTGACTTCAGCCGCCTCAAGCTGGTGATTAGCGGCGGGGCGCCTTGCCCGCTGCCGATCTTCGAGGCGTTCTGGCGGCGCGGGGTCGATTTCAAGACGGGCTACGGGCTGACTGAGGCGGGGCCAAACACCTTCTGGCTGCCCCCGGCGGATGTGCGGCGCAAACCAGGCGCGGTGGGGCGCCCGCTGATGTTTATTGATGTGAAGGTGGCCGACGAGACAGGCGTCGAGCGCACCGCCGACGAGGTGGGCGAGCTGTGGATTCGTGGCCCCCACGTCTGCAAAGGCTACTGGGGTCGCCCCGAAGAGACGGCGCGGGCCATCACAGCCGAGGGCTGGCTCCGCACGGGCGATTTGGCGACTTGCGATGCTGAGGGCTACTACACGATTGTTGGTCGCCTGAAAGATGTGATTATCTCGGGTGGCGAGAATATTTACCCCGCCGAAGTCGAGAGCGCGCTGAGCGCACACCCCGCTGTGGGCGAGGTGGCCCTGATTGGTGCGCCGGACGAGAAGTGGGGCGAGGTCGCCTGGGCGGTGGTGGTGCCGCGTCACGGGCAGCCCCTTGACCCCGACGCGCTGTTGGGCTTCGTCACCGAGCGCCTGGCCCGCTACAAGCTGCCCCGGCGCATCCTTGTGCAGTGTGAGCCGCTGCCCAAGACGGCGGCGGGCAAGATCGACAAACAGGCGCTGAAACGTCAGTACCTCAGCGCGCCGTAGGATAACTCTTTCGGCAAGCCATATCAGGCAGCGAGCGTAATTGACAGCGGTTCGGCCTTCGTGTGCTTCGTGTACTTCGTGGTAAAAAACCTGCCGCGCCGCTGCGCCGCTGTGTACGAGGAAAACATCATGCCCTCTATCCACGCGGGTGATCTGCATATCCACTATCTAGAGGCTGGCGACGGCGAGCCGGTGATTTTTCTGCACGGCAATTGGGCGACGGCAGCCTGGTGGGAGCCAACGCTGGCTCGGTTGCCCGCTGGCTACCGGGGTTTGGCGCCCGACCTTCGGGGGCGCGGGGAAACCACTGGCCCCGACACGGATTACAGCATTGCGGCGCTGGCGGGCGATCTGCTGGCCTTCGCCGACAGTTTGGGGCTGGCCCGCTTGCACCTCGTCGGCCACTCACTCGGCGCGGCGATTGCGCTGCAAGCGGCGCTGGAAAACCCCACCCGCGTGCTGACGCTGACCGTGGTCGCGCCGCCCTGGCCCGATGGGATGCCCGAGGAGCTGAATCTGCCTGACCGGCAGCGCATGCTGAAAGACCAGCCGGAGTTCTTCGCCCAGGCGCTGAAGTTTATGGCGCCCACCGCGCCCGATGACGCCTACTGGCGTCGCTTGGTCGAAGCGGGGCGCACGCAGTCCATTGAGGTGTCCATCGCCAATCTGGACGCGCTCTGCGCGTGGCGACCGGGCGACCGCCTCGCGGCCATCACGGCACCGACGCTCGTGCTTGGCGGCACCCTCGACCCGCTGACCACCGCCGCCGTGGTCGAGCGCATGGCGGCGGCGCTTGGCGTCACCGCGACGATCCTCCCCGACGTGGGCCACTCGGTCATCATCGAGCAGCCCGACCTGTTTATGGAACTGCTCGCCGCCCAGTTGCGGCGAGCGTAGGAATCTAGGGCTTCGCAACGAAGAGCCGGGGGGCTGAAGCCTCCGGCTCTTTGTTGCGAAGCCGGCCTTCGTCGGCTGCTCCATGCCGCCGCTCACACCTTTGCCACAGCCAATGCGCCCGCCAGATCTGTGATGATGTCGCTCGCGTCCTCGATGCCGACCGAGAGGCGCATGAGGCCGTCGCTGATGCCGAGCGCGTGACGGCGCTCGGGTGGCAGCGCCCGGTGCGAGGTCAGCGCCGGGTAGAGGATCTGGCTCGCCACGCCGCCGAGGGTGGTCACGGGCAGCACCAGCCGCAGCGCATCGAGAAAGCGCAGCACGGCACCCGTTTCGCCCGCTGCCAACGTGAAGGCCACCATGCCGCCAAAGCCGCGCGGGAGCATGTGCGTAGCGATGTCGTGCTGCGGGTGGCTGGGCAGACCAGGATAATAGACCGCCGCGACCTCGGGCTGTGCGGCGAGCCAGGCGGCGACCTCGACGGCATTGCGGCAGTGCTCGCGCATCCGAAGGGGCAGCGTTCGCAGCCCGCGCAGCGCCAGATAGGCCGCGTGAGGGTCGAGCAACCCGCCCGTCAGAATGGTCAGGCTCCGCAGCTCGGCGGCGTAGCGCTCGCTTGCCAGCACCACCCCGCCAAGCACATCGTCA
>CAIWXH010000303.1 GCA_903916565.1 uncultured Oscillochloris sp.
ACCCCCCAGCCCCCTCTCCCTGAACGGGAGAGGGGGAGTCGGATGCGTCCTGCTGCGGAATCTCCCCTCTCCCCGTGAGGGAGAGGGGCAGGGGGTGAGGGTCGCACAGAACGGTAAAGTACATGTGCCAATCCTGAAACCTTGTCTTACGATAAGATCCCTTATTTAATCGTATTGTACGGCATATCGCTAGAACGCGCTGTTAGCGCCGCGTGCGCAGCAACTCCCAGACAAGGCGCGGGTCGGCCAGGAGGGCGCGGGCATCGGCGGCGCGGCGGGCGCGCAGGGCGGCCCGCTGCCAGGGCAGAACAAGCTGACGGTCGGCGAGGTGGTCGAGATGGAACTGGAAGATCCCGCGCAGCAGGAGGTGACCGGCGCGGGCGCGGGGCGGCACGTTGGCCCTGGCCCAGACAATCAGCACGTCGAGGGCGGTCTGCGCTTCGCCCAGGGCATCGCGCAAAACAGGGGCTGTCGCCTCACGATCAGCCAGCACGTAGAGTTGTTGGCGCATAACCAGAAAATGCAGCAGGCTGGCGGCCAGTTCCCACTCGGCGCGCTCGGCAGCCAGGGACGGCCCATCGGCGAAGGCGCTGGCGATGACCGCATCCCAGGCTGTGCGCCCGAGGGCGATCCAGTCCTCGGACGCACGCAATTGCTCAAGGCGGCGCTCGCTGTGAGGGCGTGGCGCGGCCATGTAGTCGAGCACGTCCAAGGGTGGCGCGGTCACCACATCGCGACTGGTGGGGAAGTCACGGCGCAACGCGGCCTCGGCGGGGGTGCGGTCGAGGGCCGGGTGCCATGCCGCCCCCAGAGCCTGGTAGGCGCGAGCCAGGGACTCAGGGGCACGCGGGGCGCGGGCGGCGGCGTAATTACCCAGCAGATCCTCCGCACACTGCGCGGGTGCCCAGGCCAGCCGGGCGAAGAGGTAGGCGTTCAGCGGCGCGAACAGCCACGGGCGGTCGCCAGTTAGCAGGGCGCGGACACAGCGCACCCCCGCGTCACGGTACTGAACCATGTCAGCAGCGATCACCTCGGGTAGCGGCGGGACAGACGACTTGAACAGGATGCCGTCGAGGTAATACTCGAAGACGGAGGGCGAGCCACGCGCAGGTTCCTCACGTTCAAACAGAGCGATATTCTCCGCCAGACGTGCGGCGTACACAGCGTTGATCGGATTGGCTGGCGCGCCGATCCCATGGGCGTAGGAGCGCGGGCGCGGGGCGAAGATCAGCTCGACCTGGGGGTGCGGCGCGAGAACACGTGGGGCGGACTCGGTGTCGTGGTAGGCCAGGTAGCTCACGCGGGCGTCGGGGCGCAGCTCGGCCAACACCTCGGCCAGGATGTTGGTAGCAAGCAGAGCCTGATCCGCCGCCAAGAGACCGGCGCACAGCGGGCAGGCGCACCACCCGCCGCCTAGCAGGTCGTCAGGCCAAAGGTGGTAGACCTGGGCCTCGGGATATGCCGTAAAGAAGGCCGCGCCGTTGACCCGCAGCGTCGCCTGAGTCGCCGGGTGGCTAGGGCAAAAGTTCCGGTCGGGCGTATGGCGAGTGCCGTCGAAGCGAAACAACTCCGGCCTGTCACGAAAGAGCCTGCGCGGCACGAGGTCGCTCAGGTGATGCCCGCCCAGTTCCAGATCCAGGCCGCGCTCAGCGATGCGCGGCACGAGGGCGCGGCGACGATCACGCCAACTGCTCAGACGGCAGGCTCCCAGGGCTGGGCCACGCCCAATCGTGTGGACAAAGATCGTACTGAGGCGGCTACGGGCAGCCCACGCCACCCAGGACTCGGCCTCAGCCAGAAAATGGTCGTGGCCAATGACCAGGCCACGTCCAGCCAGAGCCGGGCGGTCGGCGAGACCGGCGGTGGGGAGCGTTACCCGCTCGTGGCGCGGTAGGCGCTCGCCGTCGGGGCCAGGGGCCACCCAGCGGCAGCCCAGCGCCTCTAGCAGATCATAGACGGCGTAGAGCAGACCGCGTGGGCCGTCGCCGCGCAGCAGCAGCCCGTCCCGGTCAGGGGCGCGCAGGAACCCGTCGCCGCCAAGTCCGTAGCGCAGGGCGATGCGCGGGCCAGTGGCGCGAGCCACCACCGGTAAGGCGGGTGCGCCGATACGCTGAAGCGTGCGGCGCAGCTCCTCGGCGGCGAAGCAGGCCACCGGGCTGTCACCCTCAAGCTCGATCATCCACTGCGGGGTGAGGGTCAGATCCAAGGTTATGATCTCCAGGTAGGTGTGAGGAGATTATACGTGTAATACCCCCGTGCCGCCGCTCAGCCCTCACCCCCTGCAGGGCATATGCCCTGAATCTTGCCCAACTGCGCTTGACATATGACAAACAACCTAGTATAGTGCGGCCTAGCACTTGGCCGGTATTTAATCCCTTTGCCCCAGCGCGAAGATGCCCTGACGAGAACCCGATGATCTGAGTTCCCGTCCTTTGTGTTGGGCGCGTTTCGCAGCCGGATCGCGCAGCCCAACGGCACTCTTTGGTCCCCACGGCACCGTCGGTAGCTCCCGCGATGTGTTCCGGCAAGCCCCCTCTCGTGTGGTGGCGCGCACCGGAGGGCATTTCGCTATCTGCCGCAGATTGTGCGGCGTCCCAAATGACGCGACAATGATGCTCGCCCCTTTCCTCAACGACTTCGAGGACGCGGCGGGCGTTTGTGCGTTCTTTAGCAGTTGTAAGGGTAACAGCGATGCACCTTCCTGAGCGAGATGTCCACGGTCTTTATGACCCCCGCTTTGAGCACGATGCCTGCGGGATCGGCTTTGTTGCCCAAATCAGCGGTGTCGCCGATCATAGCATCCTAACGATGGCCCTTGAGGCGCTCTGCAACCTCGAACACCGTGGGGCTGTGGCCGATGATGCGAAGACGGGTGACGGGGCCGGTGTCCTTCTGCAGTTGCCGCGTGAACTGCTGCTGCGTGAACTTGCGGCCCAGGGTCGTACGATCAGTCCGGATCGGCTTGCCCTCGGGATGTTTTTTCTGCCCCAGGACGCGGCCCAGCGCGATGCGGCGTGTACC
>CAIWXH010000304.1 GCA_903916565.1 uncultured Oscillochloris sp.
ATCCGGGGGGCTGAAGCCCCCGGCTCTTGGGTGACGAAGCCTGCCTTCGCAGGCTGATGCAGGCCGCGCAGGCGGCCTTCGCACCCCGTAGCCCGTGGCTTCAGCCACCGGGCGGGGGCGAAACAACCACTGTAGGATTGCTATAAGCTATCCAGGTGGGTATCTTGACGCTGGATCAGCCGGGCTTTCGCCGCATCGATCAGAGCCGCATCAATGGGCTGGGCGGGATCAGGGGCCAACACCTCGACCGCTTGACGGGCCAGCGCATTGATGAGCCATGGCTGCCCACCGGTGAGCGCATAGGCCAAGGCGCTGACATCCGCCGTAACGACTTGGCCGGTCGCAACGGTATGCTGCTGATAGAGATCGGCGACGTCCGTGGCGGTGAAGTTGTCCATCGTGAGCGATTCGGCCTTGATATTGAACGGGCTGGCGGTGGTGAGCCGATCTTCGATTGGTACCGTACGGTAAAGTTCGCGCTTATGGGGCCAAGCCCTCCTTTGATGATTCTTCCGCCCGTTCGCGCTAACGCTTGGCAAGCCGCTGGAGCTGGGCCAAGTCGGTCAGGGCAATCGCATCGTCCTCGATGCGAATAATCCCGGCCTCGCGCAATTCGCCAATCGCCTTCGTGACCGTCTCGCGATACGAGCCAATCATCTCGGCAAGCTGCTGATGGGTGTAGCGCACCGCGCTGGCTGGCACGACCGACTGCCCCTGTCCAGCCGACACGCCCGCCAAGTTGAGCAGCACACTAGCCAGACGCTCGGGCACACTCTTAAAGGCGATGTCCGCCAGCTTATGCTCCATCGCCCGCAGCCGCTGGCCCATCAACTCCATAAACGCAATCGCAACCTGCGGGTAGCGCTCGATGATCTGGCGCAGCGTGTCGCGCCCGATCACCCCGATCACACACTCGCTGAGCGCCTCGGCGAAGGTGTCGTGAAGCCACTGGCCGACCAGGGTCATCTCGCCAAAGATTGTGACCGGCTTCAGCACCATCAAGGTCAGGGCGCGGCCCTCGGGCGAGAGCTTATAGAGGCGCACGCGCCCAGTGCGTAGCACGAAGAGTTGCTCGCCGACTTCGTTGGGCGCATGAAAGATCTGGCCTAGCGGGTAGACATTGTAGGTAATCAAGCGCTCGACCTCGGCCCGCTCGTGGGGCGCTAGGTCGCGGAAGATGTCGCCCACGGCAACGTAGTGGATGGCTGGATCATCGGGGGAGTTCATACAAACCGTGTCCCGCCAGCGGCGAAGCCCGCCAAGTTGGTGATGCGCGCCGAAGCCGCACCAGCCGCCAAGGCGTCGAGGGCGGCGCGCACCTTGGGGATCATGCCGCCGCTGATCGCGCCGCTCGTGATCGCCGCCTCAACCGCAGGTGCCGTGAGTTCTGACGCCACTGTACCGTCGAGCATGACCCCCGGCACATTCGTAACGAAGAGCAACTCGGCGCCACCAAGCGCCGCCGCAATGGCCTGGGCGACCATATCAGCGTTGACGTTATAGCTGAGTCCGTCGGCCTCGCCAAGGGCGACGGGGGCGAAGACGGGCAGCCAGCCCTGGGCCAGCAGCGCCCTGATCGCAGCGGCATCCACCGTGGTGACGGCCCCGACGCGACCCAGATCAGCGCCGTTGGGCCGATGGGGGACGCAGCGCAACAGGCCCAGGTCGATCCCGCTGAGGCCGAGCGCCCGCGCACCGAGGCCCACCAGGCTCGCCACCACGCGCTTATTGATCGTCCCACAGACCACCCGCTGCATCACGTCCATCGCCTCGGGCGACGTGACGCGCAGCCCCTGGAGGAACTGCACCGGCAGCCCCTCACGGTCGAGCGCCGCCGTAATCTCTTTGCCGCCGCCGTGGACCAGCACCAGCGGCCCCGGAAAGCTGGCGATAGCCGCGCTCAGCCCAGCCAGAAAGGCCGGGTCATCCAGCTCGTTGCCGCCCACTTTAACGACCGTCGTGCGCTCCACGCTGCCTCACTTCTTCCACGCTAGGAAACTTGCTTCGGTCTAACCAGCATAACAATGATCGGAAGAATGTGCAACTGCCTTAGCCCAACACCCATGGCGGTTGCAACGTCGCCTTTTACCCCTCACCCCCGGCCCCTCTCCCTCAAAGGGAGAGGGGGGATTCTGCATCAGGAAGCGTTCGACTCCCCCTCTCCCGCTCAGGGAGAGGGGGCTGGGGGGTGAGGGCTGGCGCGGCAACCGGACTTTGCAACCGCCTTAGCCCAACACCGCTGGCCCGTCCCCACCCAGCGCGCCGATTTGCGCGGCCAGATCCGCGCCATCGCGGGCGGTGCGCCGACGCTGGTAGAGCAACGCCATCCAGATGGGGAGCAGGGGCGCGGCTACGGCGACCCCGGCGACCCATGCGGCGGCGGTGATCGCCTGGGCCACCGGCGACTCGGCACCGAGCAGGTAGAGCGCGGGCAGGGGCAGCAACAGGCCAATCGCCAGGGTAGACGCCAGCGCCACCGCCCCAAACACCAGGCTCGCGCTGAGGAAGGCGAGCAAATTCTGCCCCAGCTTGTAGCCCACGAGATCCAGGCTGCGCCCCATGCTCGCACCGAAACGCAGGTCGTCCTGGACGAACGGCTGCACCGCGTACACGGCGCTGCCGTAAACCGCCCCATTCACCACCAGGCTGGCTGCGTAGACGGCGATAAAGACGAGGATGCTGACGCCGAAGGCCAGTCCCGCCACCGCCCCGCCCAGCGGCCCCGCCCCAGCAGAGCCAGCCGCGAAGGCGACCATGCCTACGCCAATGACCATGTAGATGACGCAGAAGCAGGCGGTGCTGACCATACTCACGGCGGTGCCTGCCACCAAGAGGAAGAAGCTGCCGTAGCAGCCCATCCCGATGATGCGGAGCGGGCGGATCGCCAGCGCCCGCCGCAGGCGCACCGGCTGGCCCGCGACGGCCATCGTGGCCGCCCGGCTCAGCGCCCCCATCACGTACAGACTCAGGGGCGTGCCGAGGATGGTGGCGAACAGCACGATGAGCAGGCCAAATCCTGGCTGGAGCCAGTCGAACGCCAGGAAGACGGCGGCGGCGCTGAGGCCAAGCGGCAAGGCGGCGACGGCGACCAACAGCAAAAAGCGGCTGAAGTTGTCGCGGTAGAGGCGCAGCCCTTCGTCGAGAAGATCGAGAATAGGGGCAAAAGTTTGGCGCATCGTTAGCGCTCCAGCACCATGTCGGCCTCGGCTACCAGCTTGAGCAGGGCCGCTTCGTCGGCGGGCGGGCGGGCCAGGCGGGCCAGCAACCCCGCCACGGTCTGGGCCTGACTGGGGTGCGCTTGAGTGATCGCCGCCACCAGGGCCGTGTCGTCAAGGTCAGGGCTTAGCCCATAGCGACTAGCCAGGCGCCGCTTGAAGCTCGCCCGGTAGTGGTCGCGCAGATGTTCGCGCTTGCCTGCACGCCGCAGCAGCCCCGCCATGCTTTCAAGGTACTCGGCGCTGCTACGGCGGGCGGTTTCGGCCCGTAGCGGCACGGGCCGCCCAAAGCGCCGCCCGGTGAGCGCCAAGTAGCCCGCGCCTACCAGACATCCGTACAGCGCGGCCCAGCCCCACGGCGTGCCCAGCACGAGCGTACGCAGGCTCGCCTCGCCCACAAAGCCGTGGTGAATCTCGTCGAAGACCACACGGCCACCCGGCGGCACGCGGCGCAGCAAGTTAAGCAGCATTGCGGCGTTTTGGTGGTCGCGCAGGCCCAGATTGGTGAAGGGGTGCAGGGCCGAACTGGCGAAGATGTAGCCCTCGCCCTGGCGCAGCCCGACCAGCACCGGGTTGGCAACCGTGCCAGCCAGCGCCGCGCTTGCGGCACCCGCGCCAATCACGCTGGCGGTACGGACATCCAGGCGCGTCGCCGCAGGGTCGCCCAAAACGGGCTGAAGCACCGGCGCCACGGGAATCGGTGCGCCATCCTGCGCCTTGTCCACCGTCAGATTGAAGGCCGCAAGCAGCGGGGCAGCGGGTGCGCTGCGCCCAGGACGCTCCTCGGCCACCAGCAGCGTGCCGCCCGCCTCGACCCAGGCGCGCACGGCCTTGGCCTCGTCGTCGCTATAGCGCTCGCGTGGGCCAAGGACGACCAGCAGATCGCTCGCCGAGTCTAGCGCGAAGGCTGTGTACTCTAGGCGCTCGACCCGGTAGCCCAGCGCTTCGAGCCAGCGATGCAGGGCTAAGGCACCCCCTGGCTGACTGACGTGACTGCTCGCGTTGCTGCCGAGGCTATTTGTGCTGCGCCCAGGGCCAAGGCCGATCAGCGCCGCCAGCGCCACGAACAGCCCCACCAGCAGGATGATGTCACGTCGCGGCATTGCGCTCCTAAGCCAAGGTGTCAGGTCTCGGGTTTCGGGTGTCAGGTTTCAGGTGGAACGCATCAGCACCACAAAGATGTTGCGGCTTTGCGTGAGAGGGGAGATTCCGCAGCAGGACGCATCCGGCTCCCCCTCTCCCGTTCAGGGAGAGGGGGCTGGGGGGTGAGGGCTGGGCGGCAGCAGTCCTTATTTGAAACGTATTGTGCCTAAGCCTCTCGCTTCTCGGAAGCTGAATCCGCCGTCAGACCGCGCAGCGCATCTACCTGGCGCTCCACCTCGGCGTAGCCAGCGGCATCGAGGGGGACACCGCCGTACCAGACGCGGTCGGCGGTTTCGACGATGGGGACGAGGCCAGCGTGGGCGTGCGGGCGCACCCGCAGGCGCCCCAGATGCTCACGGTTCGTCTGATGCGGGTCGTAGGGCAGCACGCGCCCTTCGTCGAGCCAGAGCAGCGCGGCGAGGGCGAGCAGGCGGGCCGCGCCCCGATAGTCGCCCGCCCGTGCCAACGCGGCAGCCTGGGCGCGGGCGTCGGCGGTGTCGCGGGCCGCTAGGTCGGTCGGGCTGGGCAAGGTCGCCTCGGCGCGTAAGGTGCGGCGCAGGCCGCGCAGCCAGATGACGAGTACGGCGACGACTAAGGCTGCGCCCATAGCGGTAAGCAGCCACGAGGCAGCGCTGCCGGGCGTGCCCGCGACCGCCTGCGCGACGGGCTGGAATAATTCGGCCAGGCGCTCGAAGAGCCACTGGATGAAGCGCTCGAAGGGGCCGGGTTCACGCGGCGCTGCCGCAGGCTGATCGAAGGGCGGGTGCGCCAAAATGTCCTCAAGGCGGCTCGTCGCGTCGGGCGGGGCGGGCGGCGCACGGGTGGTCAGCGCGTCAATCAGCGCACCCAGACGTGCGGCGACCAGTGGCAGATCCGGCGCGGGCTTGCGTAGCTCGGCGGCCAGCCAGCTATTATCAACCCGTGCGCTGCCCCCATCGGGCATCCTGATGTGGGTGGCCGTCGTGAGCGCCGGTGCCACCTGCACAACATCCAGCCGGTCGCCCCGCACGGCGGCAGCCCGCGCCTCGCGCAGCAAGCGCTCGTAGCTCGCCAAGTCGAGGGCTTGCCCCTGCGCGGCGGCGGGCGTGGCCCACGCTAGGCCGAAGAGCAGCAGGAGGGCCAGGGAGTAGCGCATGGCATGGTGCTGAAATTTGTTCAGACAAGGTTTCAGGTGTCGGGTTTCAGGTGTCCGTTCGAGCGCAGCCACGAACTTTGGCTCAAACGGGATCGGGGGAGCGGGTAAAGTTTGCTATGATTGACATGAGAGCAATTGTAGCAGAACTTAACGGACGAGGGCGGGCTGATGGCAATTCGGGCTGTTGGTGGGGTCATCCTACGCGAGATGCCAGATGGGCCGCTTGAGGTGCTGCTGATCAGGAAGCAGGGCGGGATGTGGACGCTGCCCAAGGGGCGGGTGAAGCGCGGCGAGCGCGACGAGGACGCGCTGCGGCGCGAGTTGGTCGAGGAGACGGGGCTACGCGGCGAGATCGGCGAGGCGATCTCGCAGAGCGACTATCGCATCGAGAAAGACGGTCGCCCACGCCACAAGACGGTGGTCTACTATCTGGTCTGGAATGCCAAAGGCGAACTGCGCCCCGGTGTCGCCGAGGGCATCGTCTATGTGCGCTGGATGCGAATCCCGCTCGCCCTCAAGCGCATTGGCTGCCCGCGCATTCGCACGATTGTGCGGGCAGCCCTGACGATGATCTAGGCTGACGGACTTTCGTCCGTCAGCCTAGATCCTTAGGCATGGTTCAAATGAGCTTTACCGTCTGCGTGGTTCGTAGGAGCGGCTTCAGCCGCGCTCGGCCTGAAACCCGCAACCGGGCACCTGAAACCTTGGCCTACCTCACTTCTGCTCCAGCTTATACGGCACGCTAATCACCGTCTTGCCCTTGCGGAACGTCAGCGCCGTCCGTAGGATCAGCCCCGTCTGGTTATGCAGCAGATGTTCCCACCAGTTGTAGGGAATGAACTCCGGCAGAATTACCATCACATGGCCGTCGCGATAGCGGCCCTCGATCTCGTCAATATAGTTCATCAGCGGCGTAATCAGCGAGCGGTAGGGTGACTCGAGGATTACGAGCGGCACATCGCTGCCCCACTCGGCCCAGCGCGACTTAACCCGCTCAATATGCTCGGGATCGAGATCCACATAGACCGCCGTGACATTATCCGGTGCCAGCGACTTGCCCAACTCAAGCGCCGAAAGCACCCCTTTGTGGACGCCGCTGACCAGGACAATGGCCGTCAGGCGGCGCACCGGGATCGGCTTGGCGGCAGTGCTCAGCGAGAGCTGCTCGGCCACGCCAAGATAGTGCTTATGGATGCCCTGAAAGAAAGTGACTAGGATCGGAATCAGCACCAGCACCACCCAGGCACCGTGGGTGAACTTGGTCACGGTAAGGACGATCAGCACCACGGCGGTGAGCGTCGCGCCCATTCCGTTGATGATCATCCCGCGCCGCCAACCCTCTTCCTTGATCCGCAGGTGCCGCTTGACCATCCCCGCCTGCGAGAGCGTGAACGAGATGAAGACGCCAATCGCGTAGAGCGGCAGCATCGCGATTTCGTTGGCCTGGAAAACGATCACGAGCAGCGCCGAGAAGGTGCCCAAGGCCAGGATGCCGTTCGAGAAGACCAGCCGGTCGCCGCGTGACGAGAACTGACGCGGCAGAAAGCGGTCACGCGAGAGGAACGAGGCCAGTCGGGGGAAGTCGGCGAAGGCAGTGTTGGCGGCCAACACCAGGATGAGGGCCGTGGTGATCTGGATGATAAAATAGATGGGGCCAGTGCCAAAGATCGTACGGGCAATCTGCGAGACGACCGTCTCGTGCGAAAGCTCGTTGGGCACGGCGCCGTGGACATTTGCCAGATAGGTGATGCCGATAAACATGCTCACCAGCAGGCCGACCATCCAGGTAAGCGTAGTCGAGGCATTCTTCGACTCGGGCGACTTGAAGGCGGGCACTCCGTCGCTAATCGCCTCGATGCCGGTCAACGCGGTGCAGCCAGCGGCGAAGGCCCGCATCACCAGCCAGAAACCGATGGCCTCACCCTCCATGGGAATTTCGGGGGCGATGGAATGCACCACGAGCGTCGGGCCGAAGATCATGTCACGCACCAGCGCGTAGGCGATCATCATGAGGATGCTGGTGATGAAGGCGTAGGTCGGCACGGCGAAGATCGCGCCGCTCTCTTTCACACCGCGCAGATTCGCAATCGTAACCACGGCGATAAAGAACAGGCCAAGCTCAACCGCGTAGGTTTTGATCTCTGGGAAGCCCCAGGTGACCCCAAGGGACGTGATCGCCGCCACGCCAGCCGAAATACTGACCGCCACGGTGAGCACATAATCAACCAGCAGCGCACCAGCCGCCACCAGCCCTGGCAGGTCGCCCAAATTCTCGCGGGCGACGATGTAACCGCCGCCGCCCTTTGGGTAAGCGCGGATCGTCTGCCGATACGAGAAGGCGACCACCACCAGCAGCACGCCAATCCCGATGCCGACGGGCAGGGCAAGCCCAAGCGCAGCGCTACCACCGAGGATCAGGACGGCCAGAATGGCCTCGGTGGCGTAAGCCACCGACGAGAGCGCGTCTGATGAAAAGACGGCCAAGGCAGTGACATTACTCAGCCGCTCGTGATGCTGATGCTCGGTGGCAATCGGTTTGCCGATGAGCAGGCGCTTGAACGACGAGGCCATACGATCCCCTCCTCCACTGGGCGCCGATCATGGGCGCGGTGCTATACAGTTGACGGGCCAAGGATAATGAGCAACGTGCGGGTCACAATGGAGGTGGCGGCGCATAAAGCAAAACGCCGACCCGGCAGTCGGCGGCACGGGGTCGGCTGTCGTGAACAACGCGCCTCTCTAGACTCCACCCACGGCTCGGTTGAGCCGAGCGTAGCACCCATTGATGAACGCATCGTTGCGCGGGGCGATGGTAGCACTACCCGAACAGCGTGTCAATCGGCAAGCGGGTTAGTTCATTTTCCGTGTAAGCTTAGGCAAGGTTTCAGATAAGAACTGCTGCCGCCCAGCCCTCACCCCCCTGCCCCCTCTCCCGTTCAGGGAGAGGGGGAGTCGAACCCATCCTGCTGCGGAATCTCCCCTCTCCCCGTGAGGGAGAGGGGCCGGGGGTGAGGGGTAAAGGCTGACGGTGCAACCGCCATGGATTTTTGTCCATTTTTTGTCTAAGCTTACGCAAGAATCGTCTGTGCGAATTGCTGAATGAGGAGCGACCAGTGAGTGAGCAGCGCGGGGCGTCGCAATGGCGCCTGGAGACGAGCCTTGTCCACGCCGGCGAACGGGCCGCCGCACCCCAGGCCACCCCCTCCGCCACCCCGATCTATAACGCAACTACCTATCTCTACCCAAGCCTAGAGGAACTGGACACGGCTTTTGCGACGGGCGAGGGCTACCTTTACACGCGCTACGGCAACCCGACTGTCGCAGCATTTGAGGCCGCCGTGACGGCGGTTGAGGTTGGGCGCGGCGCGGTGGCCTACGGCTCGGGGATGGCCGCGCTGCACGCCGCGCTGCTCGCCGCCTGCACGCCACGCGGCGAAACGGCGCCGCGCCCGCGCTGCCTCCTCGCCGCCCGCGATCTCTACGGCTCAACCACCGTTCTGCTCGACGAACTGTTCGCCGCACGCGGGGCAACGGTCGTCTTTGCCGACTTGTGCGACTTGGCGGTGGTCGAGACAGCCCTGGCCGAGCATCAGCCGGAGGTCATGATCGTTGAGCAGATCTCGAACCCGCTGCTGCGCGTGGTGGATGTCGCGGGCCTAGCCGTGCGCTGCCGTGCTGCGGGAACCCGGCTGGTGGTGGATAGCACCATCGCCACCCCGGTACTCCAGCGACCCCTGACGCTTGGTGCCGACTTGGTGGTGCATAGCGCAACCAAGTATCTCGGCGGCCACGGCGATGCTGCCGGGGGCATCGTGGCTGCCCGCACGGGCTTACTCCACGCCAACTTGGTGCGCCAGTCCCGCCTACTCGGGGCTTCGCTTGGCCCGTTCGAGGCCCAGCAGCTTCACCGTGGGCTAAAGACCCTGGCGCTGCGCGTCGAGCGTCAGTGCGCGAGCGCGGCCCAGGTGGCGCACTTCCTGGACGCACACCCGGCGGTGGCGCAGGTCAATTACCCTGGCTTGCCCGCGCACCCGGCCCACGCGCTCGCCACCGAGTCCTTTGGCGGGCGCTTCGGCGGGCTGGTCAGCTTCGTGCTACGCGGCGGCGGCGCCGCCGTGCGGCCCTTCGTCAACCGCCTGACGCTCTTTCTGCCAGCCACGACCTTGGGCGACATCTACAGTCTCGTTTCGGTGCCAGCGCTTGCTTCGCATCGCGAGCTGAATCCCGCCCAGCGGGCTGAGCGCGGCATCGCCGATGGCCTCGTGCGGCTGTCCATCGGCATTGAGGCACCCGACGATCTGGTCGCGGATCTTGCGCTGGCGCTTGGCGGGTAGGGCTACGCCTATCGTTCCCCTTGGCGGGGAGGCGCAGATTGCCCCGACGGACATGGCAGATGAACGGTAACGCATGCACCAGCATGCCGAACGCGTTCGGCTCCACACCCGTGCGCCGCGCCAGACGACGGCCCAATGCGATCAGTTGGAACAGCGCTGGTTGACGCTGCCGCCATGCACAGCGTGACTTCTGCGGTATTGTGTACAATGACACGGCCAGTATCATTTGGAGGAGTGGGCGACGAATATGGCGCTCGTCATCATCTGGAGCAGCGCGTATGTGCCACAACATTGAACTAGTACAGCCCTTGGACGAAGGCTTCAGCACGCTGTTTGACGAGCACGTGTCCATCATGCTGCTGATTAACCCCGCTACCAACACGATCCGGTATGCGAACCAGGCCGCCGCCCACTTCTATGGCTACGCTCAGGCCGAGCTGTGCGGACTGCCGATCAGCCAAATCTGTACCGTTGCCCCCGAGCAGATGGCCCTGACCCACCAGCGTGCGCTGCACAAGGAGCAGCACCACTTCGTGCAGGAGCATCGCGTCGCGGGTGGAGCGTTGCACACCGTCGAGATTGCTACGTCGCCGCTGAACATCGGCGGGCAGCCGATGCTCTTCACCATCGTTTACGACATCACCAAGCGCGTTCGCGCCGAGCAGGCGCTGCGCCAGAGTGAACTGCGCTATCGGTCGCTGATCGATACGCTCAACGTGAGCCTCTGCCATTGGTTGCCGGACACCACCCTGGTCTTTACCAACGAACAATAGTATCCAAAAGCCTAGCGTTTTATGACGCTTGCTTCCGGTTCAGCAGGGCAATCCTGCCGGGCTGCACTACACAGCCCCTACGCCCTGGCCCGAAGGCATCAGGCGCTACGTTCGCTATCTGGTTATAGGCCGCAT
>CAIWXH010000305.1 GCA_903916565.1 uncultured Oscillochloris sp.
AAGAATCTGAAGGGTGAGATCGCTCTGGGCATCAACTTGCAGGTCAATCAGCACCAGCATCGGGCGCAGCTCACGGGCCTGATCAAGCCCCTCGGTCGAGGTCGCGGCTTCAACGACAACATGCCCACGCGCCCGCAGCGCTATCCCAATCGCCGCCGCCACACCCCCTGGTCGGCTAATAATCAGCACCGGGCTGTCTGCCGCAGGCAGCGCCGTATCGTTACTGGGCGGGGCGAGCCAGGTCGCCAACGTCATGCTAGGCGGTGCCGGGGCGGGCGGCACCGCCCCTTCGCCCGACGTGCGAAACGCCGCCACCGGCACTTCGACCAGCAGATGGTCGCCGTCGAACGTGACACCCTGGAGCAGCAAGTCATAGGTCGCCCGCAGGCGTTCGACGCTGCGTTCAAGCGCACCAAGCAGGAGCGACACTTGGGCATCAGGGTGATCCTCAAGGCGGCGCCGCAGCAGGTGCGCCGTGCCCTGAAGCGTCGTCAGCGGCGAGACCAGAGCATGGATGAAGCGATCCAACTCGGGCGGAGTCGTACTCACGTATGCCCTCCCTCGGCGATGACGCTGTTGATCGCGCTAATCAGGCGCTCATAGGCGATGGGCTTCTCAAGATACGCCCGCGCCCCCAGCGCAAGCCCCTGGGCACGGGTTGGCTCATTCAGATCGTTCGCCGTCAGAATGATCACCGGAATATAGGCTGTTTCGGGGTTAGCCTTCATGCGGCGCAGCACCTCGAAGCCGTCGAGACCAGGCATCTTGATATCGAGCAACACGACATCGGGCCGATGGGTCGTGACTGCCGCCAGCGCACCGTAGCCGTCGCTTGCGTTCGCCACCCGCAGGCCGTGGCGTTGCAACAAGCGCACCAGCACCGGGCGCACATGAGGATCGTCATCCACCACAAGCACCAGCGGCTGCCGCTCGGCCTGGAGCTGCGTCGCCCGTGCGACCACTGCGGCGGGCAGCGTCGCGCGCGAAAAAAATTCGGTCGCGCGAAGCCGCTCGGCGAAGGGCGCGTCTGACAGCACGAGGATGTGCGTTTCGGCAGTGCTGGGCAGGCCACGCAAAGCGCGGATCAGCGTCTCGTCGTCGTGGCTCAACGGCAGGCCGATCACGATGAGCGCCACCTCACTGTTCAGCGCCAGGCGCTCAAGGTCTGCGGCGTTCCCGACAGACTGGAGCGCCCAGCCCGCCGCCGTGAAGGCGGCGCACAACTCGGCCAGCCGGCTTGGCGAGGCATCGGCCACCAGCACCCGTGGCAGCACCGCCATCCCGAGGCCGCCGGTGCTGCCCGGCGCAATCGGCAGCGTAAAGCGGAAGCTGCTCCCTTGCGCCAACGCGCTCTCAAGCCACATCCGGCCACCCTGCTCCTCGACCAACGCCTTGCTAATCGCCAGGCCCAGCCCGGTGCCGCCCACCTCGCGGGTCGCCGAGCTGTCGATCTGCTGGAACTTATGGAATAGCCGGGGCTGCTGCTCTGGGGCGATCCCGCAGCCCCAATCCTGCATCGTAAAGCAGATCATCTGCCCATCACGGCGGGCGCTCAGGACAACCCGCTGGCCCGCAGGCGAGAATTTGATCGCGTTCGAGAGGAGATTAATGACGATCTGCACGGCGCGATCCCGGTCGGCCAACACCGACGGCAACCACGGCGGTAACTGTACCTCGATCATGATGCCACGATTGCTGGCAAAGACGCCCATTTCAGTTGCGGCACCGCGACACAGATCCTCGGGCGACAGCGCCTCACGGTGCAGTTGGATGCGTCCCTGCTCGATCTTGGCAATGTCCAGAATATCATTGATGAGGCGGATCAGGCGCTCGGTATTTGCCAGCGAGATGTTGAGCAGATCGCGTGACCGCTGGGCCAGCAACTCGTTCGCCCCTGGACGTTCAAGGCCAGGCTTGCCAAGCACCAACTGAAGCGCACCCTGAATGCTGGTCAGGGGCGTGCGTAATTCATGGCTGACAATCGAGACAAAATCATTCTTCATCCGCTCGACCTCGCGCTCGCGGGTGATGTCGCGGAAGACCAGAATGCGCCCCAGGTAGCGGTCGTGGAGATCCATCACCGGGGCTGAGAAACACTGGAGCAGCCGTATCTCGGGGCTAAGGATGCGGAACTCCTCGACCGTGCGGTCGATCTGTGAGTGGAGCAACTGACCCAGCCATGCATTGAAGCGCTGCCCCTCCTCAAAAATGCGGGCAAACGCATTCCCAAGCTGCTCAAAGCTCTTGCCCAACAAGTCACGCTCGGTCAGCCCAAAGAAGAAGCGCGCCCGTCGGTTGATCACCATCGGTCGCCGATGCTCATCAAGCATCAGAATGGCGTCATTGGTCGCGTCAACCACCGCCCGCGTGCGCTCTTGGTCGGCGCGGATCTGGGCGAAAATGCGCGCATTCTCAATCGCCACCGCCGTCTGGCGCGCCAAGACGCGCAGCACCTGGATCTGTCCCTCGCGCACGCTGCTGCCCGGTGCGGCGACCACCTGGATCACCCCCGTCAGCCAGCCGCCCGCCAGCAGCGGCACGCTCACCAGGTTCTCCAGATCCAGGCTGCGGAGCGCCGCCGCCAGCGGCGAGCCACTCGGCGTCCCTTCTTCCTGAGCATGAATCGTGAACGACGGATAGCCGAAGCGCGCCGTCTCACGGGCATGGGCCAAGGTGTGCAGCAAGAGCGCCCCCTCCCAGAGCGTGCCGGGGTCGTGGCTGAAATTCAGCTCGGGGCCGCGACATGTCATCGCCAGATCAACCCGCTCGGCCTGCTCGTTATAGAGGAAGATGGCCCCCCCGCCAAGCTGCAACACCTCAAGGATTTGGCCGAGGATCGCGCCAAGCAGGCGGTCGAGGAGATTACTGTAGAGCAGCCCAATGTCCGTCACCGCATTGACGGCAGTCAACAGCCCTTGGGCGTCGCGGGTGTCGGCCAGCGCCTCTGGCTGAAGCGAAGCGATCTTATCGAGCGCATAGCCGGCATCTTCAGCAAGCACGGCCAAGACGGTGTCCCACGCAGCGGGTCGCTCATCCAGGGTTGACCAGAGAACCATCACGACCGCGTGCAGCCCGCCTTCGCCCAGCACCGCCGCCGCCGCGCTCGGAGCATGGCCCGCGCCAGCGGCCATCTGGCCCGCAAGCAGGGCCGGATCGACCTCGAAGATGGGACTCGCCTCGACCACGCGGTGCTGGCCCAACTCAGCAAACCAGGGTGCGGCGGGGCGTATCCGTCCCGGCAGACTACCGACGCCCAGGCTATCAACCAGGGTCAGCATCCGTTTATCGTCGGGAAGCTCACACGTATAGATCGCGACGAGCGTACACCCCAACACATCGCGCAAGCACTCAATCAGCGCCCGGTAGATCTGCGGGGCCGCACGCGCATGCGCGATCCGCCGACTCGCCGCATAGAGTGTGCTCAGCAGCATCTGGTCGAGGTGACCAAGGGTGTCATGAAGAACGGCCATAGGCTTCGTCGTGGTTGCGCTGCCGAACCATGTGCGTGGGATGATCCACTACTGGCCGAGGATTGCACTAATGCGTGTAGCCAGCGTAAAGACATCAAACGGCTTGACGATATAGCCCCGCGCACCAATCGCGATGCCGTGCTGCACTTCAAGCTGCTGCGACTTCGCCGTGAGAAAGATTACAGGCAGGTGGCAGGTACGCGCATCTTCATGCAGCCGGGCACAGGCGGTGAAGCCATCAACGCGGGGCATCATCACATCGAGCAGCACCACATCAAACGGCTGGCTCTGGGCAGCGACAATCGCGGCCTGCCCATCGCTCACCGCGACCACCGTGCAGCCTGCGTCCTCAAGCGCCATGCGGGTAATCAACTGAATGTCGGGTTCATCCTCAGCCAACAGCACTCTCATCGTTCGCCATCCTCCTCCATCAGCGCAAGCTGACGGGCGACCTCTTCCACCGCGATGCGTTGCTTGCGGTAGAAATCCGACTCGCTCACCGCCAGACGGTTCGCCACATCGCGCACCGTCTTGCGCTGAAGGAAGCGGCCCTCAAGCAAATTATAGAGCAGCCACTCTTGCGCCGAAGGGTCAAGTTGCTCATCGGGACGCAAGTTGCCAATCGCCTGGCGCAGCACCGCCTGGAGCGCACGGGTCGGGCTGCCGCCCTGACTCTGGACGAGCCGCTTGACCGTGCGGAGGCCGAGCAGCGGGCTATCGGCCAGCTTCGGCCCGCCCCAGAACTGGGTCAGGGCATCTTTCACCAACTGCGGAAAGGCCGGGTCAAGCACCAACTCGGCTTCCAGCGTCGCCAGGGTGGCCGGCGTCGCCTGTTCAAGGCGCGTGGCGATGTGCTGAAGCGACTCCATCTCGGGGCCGAGGCCGCGTAGGGTGTCGAAGATGCGGCTCTGCATTTGCACCGTCGCGAGGCCCAGTTCCATCTGATGGGCCAGCACGCTAATCAAGTGGCGGGTCTCGGGGGCCAAGCCGCCACCTTCCTGCAACTGCTCGGGCGGATAGGCCATCGCCAGCGCACCGAGGAAGAGGCCATCGGGGCTGTGGAGCGGCAGCATGCAAAAGCCCCCACACGACAGAAAGGCGTCGGTAGGCGGCAGCGTGTCGCGTGGGCGCGGCGGCAACTGCTCAAGCTGCGGCATCAGGTCAACCAGGGGGTATTCGCTGACAAACCGCTTCAGCGCCTGGCGTGGCCCGCAGCTCGCCCGGATCATGTAGGTGCCATCAATCGGCGCAACCGCGAACCCGGTCTCCACGCGCAGCGCACCGCAGATCGCCACCAGCGAATGTTCAAGCAGCACCCGCAGGTCAGTTCTGGTGAAGGTGCTGCGCGGCAAGTTCCGCAGATACTCCATCTCGTCCTGGTCTTGCCGATAGACCAGCGCATCGAGATAGGGCTTCACGCGGCTGACAAAGAGCGGCATCAGCACCGTCATCAGCATCACCCCAAAGGTAAGCAGCGTGTTTTGAGGCAGGCCGATCAGCCCCTCAAGCATGGGCGCGGCCTGAATAAAGAGGATAATCGTCACGCCGATGAACGGCCCGTAGAGCCACCAGCGCAGAAAGTCCTGCTTAATCAGCCGGTCGGGCAGCAGCACGCCCTGAAGGGCGACGCTGTAGGTCATCACCGTAATCATAATCGCGACGATCACGCTGACGATAGCTTGGAGGATGAGGATGGCGCTGGCGGGCACTGCCGTAGGTGCCCCAAAGACGAGAAAGGGGAAGACGCCGAGCCCAGGGGCGGCGAAGGTGGCCCCCAGATAGATCAGGCGGCGGCGTTGGGTGAAGCTAAGCGCACCGCGCTGCGAGTGCAGAATGGCGGTGAAGGCGGCCAGCGCCCCGGTCAGAAAGAACAGCCCGTAGGCCGAGAAGAGCGGGCCGGGCTGAAACTGCGCGATTGGCCCAGCCGCCATATCGCCGCGCACCACCAGATCGGTACCCGCCGCCACAAGCGCGAAGAAAAAGGCGCTGCCGGCGTAGGCAAGATAGACCATCCAGCGGGCGGCGCGGGCCTGCTCGTTCCGGTCGCTCAGGCCAAAGAGCGCGTTCGCCAAGTGCATATAGGCCGCTGGCACCACCGCGATACCGAGCCATTGGGCGCGGCCCAGGAAGTCCATCGTTGCGGCCCGGTTGGCCCGTGCCAACAAAAAATCGCCGCCGTACACGACCATCACGCCCGCAAGCAGCACCAAGAGCGCACGGGCAATATCATTGCGCCAGTTCTGCATGGCGATATACGCCAGCAGCGAGAAGGTCACGATGAGAACGGCTGCCGATAATAGTTGGTTCAGTTGCTCAAGGATCGCCATCATATGCGTAGTGCGCCTCACCCTGATAGCTATGCCCAGTCGGGTGGTTGCGGAAGCCAGTGCGGCTTGGCGAAGCCACCGCTCACGGGTCGAAATCGAGGCATGCGACAGGCAGATAGGCGTCTGGTGGCCCAGCAAAGGCCACCGCTAATTTAATTATACCATAGGGTCTTTTCGCACCATGGCCGAGCTATCGCTGGTGCCTATGCTATAATCCGGGCCAAACCCGTGGCCGCAACAAGCCGCCCACCCAGGAATTTGTATGCTCTTCAGTGCGCGTAGCATCCCAAATATGCTCGGCCTCTTTCGGATTGTGACCACACCGCTGCTGGTCTGGCTCGTGCTAATGCCAGAGCCAGTCGCCTATCTCTGGGCGGTGGCGCTGCTCGTGCTGATGGCGATCAGCGACATCGCCGATGGTAAAATCGCACGCCATCTGAAGGTGGTTTCGCCGCTGGGCATTTTCCTCGATACCATCAGCGACAAGATCTTCGTCACCGGGGCGCTGATCCCCATGGTGCAGATTGGCATGCTCTCGGGCTGGGTCGTCTTTGCGATCATCGTCCGTGAGTTTGTCGTCTCAGGCTTACGCTCGTTCGCTGCCGCCGAAGGCGTGGTCATCTCGGCGGGCAAGCTCGGCAAGCAGAAACTGGTCGTGACGGTCGTGGCCCTGATCTGGCGCCTGCTGGCAGCCAACGCTACGGCAGGCGGGAGCGTGTCCACCCTCTTCGGCGGGAGCCTCGTGCCGCTGCTGAACCTGTGGCCCCTGATGATCGCCCTGGCGCTCGTCTGGACGATGGTCTCGGGCCTGGAATATCTCTGGCGGGCATGGCCGCTGCTGCGCCGTGGTTGGTCGCCCCGCTCGACGGGCGACTGAGGCTAGGGGTCAGGGGTCGGGGGGCGGGGGTCAGGCTGAACACCCTGCGCGTTCCACAGCGACCATTTCAGTGTGACCCTTCCGAGCATACCGCCCTAGGACACGTCGGCGGAAATGCGTGGCAGGTTTTGTACCACGAAGGTCACGAAGGCCGAACCGCTTGCTGCTGCGCTCCATGACTGACAAAAATCACCGCGCAACGCTCCAGGAACTTCCAGAAAGCTGTACTAGTGACACCGTGCGCCTTTGCGGCTTTGCGGCTTTGCGTGAGATCGCCCTAGCGGTGCGTAAGGCCGCAGCCTGCTGTGCCCCGTCGTGCCTCAACTACGCAAAATAGCTCGGACGGTGTACTACGATGGCAACAATGCGACGTATCTACCGGCAGTGCATACTCCTCTTATGCGTTGCGCTTGCCCTGGCGGGCTGCGAGGTGGTCTCGGTGCCGCTGCCCGACACCCAGACGCCCGCGCCCCCCGTCGTGCCGCCGACCATTGGCGGGCCAACCCCGACGGTCGCCGCCATCCCCGCCCGTGTCCTGCTCCAGCGGGCCTTGGCGGCACGCGCCGCCGCCACTGACAGCGCCACCGACCTCAGCACGCTCATTCAGACCTACCCCGACACCCCCGAGGCGACCCAGGCCCGCTATTATCTTGCCGAGAGCTACGCCCAGCGCGAGCGCTGGACTTCTGCCGCCGAACTGCTGCGTGCGTTTCTCGCGGCGGCACCGCAGAACGATCCGCTGCGCGCCCCGGCGCTCTTCTGGCTGGCCCGCGCCCACGAGTCCGCTGGCGCCCACGAGGCCGCGATTGCCACCTACCAGCAGTACCGCGCGTTCGCCACGCCGCTTGCACCCTACGCTGCGCTGCGCCAAGCGGCCCAAGCACGCGCCATCGGCCAGACGGACATCATCACCGACTATCTGAGCGTCGCCCGCGCCCCCATCGTCCGTGGTGAGCGGGCCAGTGCCTTCGAGGATGCAATTGCGCTGCTGCGCGAAACGGGTCGCCCCACTGAGGCGCTCGATCTTTATGTCGAGTTGCTCGCTCTGGCGGAGAAGCCTAGCTACAAGGCACGCATCCTGAGCGAAGCCGCCGCGCTGGCCGAGCGCGTGGGGCAGCATGAGCGCGCCAACGACTGGCTCGTCGCGCTTGTCGCGCAGGCACCAGACACCCCGGAGGCTGCCGCCGCCGCTGACCAACTCCTCGCCGCCGCTAGTCCCGCCCTTACGCCTGCCGCCGCCGGGCGCAGTTACTTCGCCGCCGAGCGCTGGGCCGCTGCCGTGACTCAGCTTGACGCCGCCCTGACGACCGCCAGCGACCCAGAGGAGCGGGCGGATCTGGGGCGGCTGCGCGGTCTGGCGCTACGCGCCCAAGACGATTTTCCTGCGGCCCTGGCCGCGCTCGCCGAGGCTGTCGCCGCCAGCCCCAATGGCACACACGGGCGTCAGGCCCAGTTCGATTGGGTGCAGACGCTTGGTCAGAGCGGTCAGACCGAGCGGGCAATCCAGGGCTACGCCGAGTTTGCCAGCGCCTACCCGGACGACGCGCTGGTTCCGGTGGCCCTCGACCGCGTCGTCCAACTGTACGAGCGGCTTGGCAACGCCGAAGGTGCGCTCCAGGCACGCCTCGACGTGGGCCGACGCTACCCGACCAGCGACGAGGGGCGCGTGGCGCTGCATCAGGCTGGTCTAGCACTCTTCACGGCTGCACGCTACGCCGAGGCGCTTCAGGCGTGGCAGACGCTTGCCGACGGAAACAGCGGCACCTTTCGCGCCCGTGGCGCCTACTGGGCTGGGCGAACCGCCCGTGCCGCCGGTGATGAAGCAGTGGCGCGCACCTTTTTTGAGACCGCCCGCGCTGCCGCGCCCGACAGCTACGAGGGTGCCCGCGCTGCTGAGACGCTTGGCGGGCTGCCCCAAGGTGCCAGCGCTATCGGGGCTGCCATTGCCGAGCCTCAGTGGGCCGAGCTGACCGCCTGGGTTGCGACGTGGGCTGGCTCGGTGCCCACCGCGCCACTTGCCGCGCTAGGCTTCAGCGAGCGGGCGCGGCTTCTGGCGGAGGTAGGGCTGGAAAATGAGGCGAGCGCCGAGTGGACGGAGGCGCTGCGTGTGAGCGAGCGCCAGCCGTGGGCGAACTTGCGCGTGGCGCGTGCGGCCCACGAGGCCGGGGTGCCCTACACCGCCCTGCTCGCCGCCGCCGCGCTGGTCGCCGCCGCGCCACCGACAGCGAGTCCGCCGCCAGTCGCGTTGCGCCAGTTGCTCTTCCCGACGCCGTACGCCGCACTGGTGCAGCGCGAGGCCGCCGCACGGGGGCTTGACCCGCGCCTGCTCTACGCGCTCTTGCGCCAAGAGAGTCTCTTTAACCCCAATGCGACCTCGTGGGTAGGCGCCAGGGGGCTTGGTCAAGTGATGCCCGCAACGGGTCAAGGCATCGCGCAAGACCTCGGGGTCACGGACTTCACGCTTGACGATCTCTACCAGCCAGCGGTGAGCATCCGCTTTAGCGCCTTTTACCTGGGGCAGCGCATCAAGAATTTGGGTGGCAGTGTTCCTGGCGCGCTGGCTGCCTACAACGGTGGCCTGGGCAATGCCCAGCGCTGGGCCGGGGGTGCCACCATCGCCGATGCCGACCGCTTTACCGAGGGCATTGACTACGCCGAGACGCGAGGCTACGTGCGCGCCGTCTACGGGTTCTGGGGGGTGTACCAGGGGCTGTACGCGCCGTAAGACAAGGTTTCAGGTACCGGGTTTCAGGTTTCAGGTTGAGCGCATCAGCAAGCGGCGCAAGTACCAAAACTGTAAGGCAACGATGAATCTTGTCTAAGACTTCTGTGCCACAGGGCTGATGCAACGTCACCCGCTATGCCCCGCCCGGTGGCTGAAGCCACGGGCTACGCGGCGCGAAGGCCGCTGAAGCGGGCTGATAAGCCTGCTTCAGCCCCCCGGCAGGCGACGGTGCAACCGCCATGTCGTCAGCCACCCCCGTTTGCACCGCCGCGTGAACAACCGTATACTGGCGCCTTAGACAAGGTTCGTGAATGCTTTGTAGTTTAGGCATACGCAAGGCGCTCTGATGTGTTCGGCCTGAAACCTGAAACCCGGCACCTGAAACCTTGTCTTAGTGCGACGCCGCGCCAGAGCGCGGCCCTCTGGAGTATCCCATGGATTATGCCCTGGAACGGTTTACCGCCGAGGTGACGCAGGTGCTGGTGGCGACAGGCCGCGTGCCCGCCAACCTGATTGAGCTGACCACCCCCAAGCCGAACATCCCCGCCGACTTGGCCTTGCCGATGTTCAAGGCCGCCAAGGAGCTAGGCCAGCCGCCGCCCCGCCTCGCCGCCGAGCTTGCCGCCGCGATCACGCTGCCGCCAGATTCGCTCATCGGCGCGGTGACTGCCGTCGGCCCGTTCCTAAACTTCAGCATGCACCCCGAGCGCCTAGCGGCGGCGGTGGTCAGCGAGATTCAGGCCACCGGCGTGAACTACGGCCACCAAGACGACGGCGCTGGTCATCGCATCGTGGTGGACTACTCGGCGCCCAATATCGCCAAGCGCATGCACGTCGGCCATATTCGTTCGACGATCATCGGTCAGGCGCTGGTCAATATCTACCGCACCCTCGGCTACGCGGTGGTCGGTGACAATCACCTTGGCGACTGGGGCAAGCAGTTTGGCGTGGTGCTGGCGTCGGTCGAGCGCGACGGTAAGCCCTCTGCCCAGGGCGAGGCCGCCCTTGAGGCGCTTGAGGCCCAGTACGCCCGCTACGCCGCCGCCGCCAAAGAAGATCCGGCCCTCGACGAGCACGCCCGCCTCTGGTCGCTGCGCTTAGAGCAGGGCGACCCACAGGCGCGGGCGCTCTGGCAGTGGAGCGTCGATCTGACGATGAGCGCGGCCCAGCGCAACTATGATCGCCTGGGCGTCCACATTGACCACGCCTACGGCGAGAGCTTTTACGAGCCGATGCTGGCGGGCGTCATTCAAGACGCGCTTACGAACGGGGCGGCTTTTCGCGATGCCGAAGGCGCGGTAGTCGTCGAGAACCTGGAGCATCTGCCCACGTTTTTGATCCAGCGCAAGGACGGCGGCACGCTCTACATGACCCGCGATATGGCGACGATTCTCTTCCGCGTGCGCGAGTTTCAGCCCACGCAGATTGTCTACGTCGTCGGCGAGCCACAGTCACTCCATCTGCGCCAGCTCTTCGCCCTGGTGCGAACGATGGGCTACACGACCACCAGCGAGCTGATTCACGTCGCCTTTGGCACCGTCTTTGACGGCGAGGGGCAGGCGCTTTCGACGCGGCGGGGCAACATGATCTATCTTGAAACCCTGCTCGACGATGCGGTGAGCCGCGCCCGTGCGGTGGTCGAGCGCAAAAGCCCCGACTTGCCCGAGGCCGAGAAGAACGCCGTGGCCGAGGCTGTCGGCGTGGGCGCGGTGGTCTATAACGACCTGTACCAAGACCCGAAGCGCAACATCACCCTCGACTGGGAGCGCATGCTCTCGACGGATGGCAACAGCGCCACGTACCTCCAATACTCGCACGCCCGCTGTCGCTCGATCCTGCGCCGGGCCAGCGAGGACGGCGGCGCATCGGCTGACGGCGATCTGGCGCTGCTCACGCACCCGTCGGAGACGCGGCTGCTCAAGCACTTGGCGCGGCTGCCCGAGGCTGTGCGCGAAGCCGGGGCGCGCTACGCGCCCTTCGTCATCGCCGACTGGTGCTACACCACCGCCCGCGAGTTCGGGGTTTTCTTTGAGCAATGCCCGGTGCTGAAAGCCGACAGCCCCGCGCTGCGGGTCGCCCGCCTAGCCCTGGTCGCCGTAACCGCAACTGCGCTGAAGAATGGACTGGGCCTGCTCGGGCTCAAAGCGCCGGAACGAATGTGAGCGCTATGCTGAACTTCACGACGATCAAGGCGGTGCTTTTCGATATGGACGGCGTGCTCTACCGTGGCAGCCATGTCTTGGCGGGCGTCCACGAACTGCTGACGTTCCTCACGGCGCACGGGGTTGGCTACGCCTGCATCACCAATAACGCCTCGATGACGCCAGGCCAGTACGAAGAAAAGCTGGCGGCGATGGGTGTGGCGATCCCCGCCGAGCGGGTCGTCACCTCCGCGATTGCCACGGCGCGCTACCTACGCGCCACCTACCCTGACGGTGCCCGCGTCTTCATCGTCGGCATGCGCGGCCTGCGCGAGGCGCTGCTCACGGACGGCCATTTTGTCGAAGATGACGTGCTGCCCGAGTTGGTCGTGCAGGGTGCCGACTTTCTGCTTACCTACGAGACGCTGCGGAAGGCGACGCTCTTTATCCGTGGGGGCGCGGCCTATATCGCCACGAACCCCGACCGCACCTTTCCCGCTGAGGAGGGGCTGATCCCTGGGGCCGGGGCGATTATGGCTGCGCTGGTGGCCGCCACCGACACCACGCCGCTGGTGATTGGCAAGCCCGCGCCGACGATGTTTCGCATCGCCGCCGCCATGCTGTCCGTTGACCCGGCCCAGACCCTCGTGATTGGCGACCGGCTCGACACCGACATTGCGGGCGCCAGTGCCGCCGGGATGGCCTCAGCCCTCGTCCTCACCGGGGTCAGCCAGCGCGCCGAGGCCGAGGCGGGCACGCTCAGGCCCACGGCGATCTACGCAGATCTGCCCGCGCTGCTGGCCGACTGGCGGGCACGCACCTGAGACGAGGGGTCAGGGGGCAGGGGGCAGGGGGCAGGGGGCAGGGGTCAGGGGGCAGGGGTCAGGGGTCAGGCCGAACGCATGAGCAAGCCATGCTTCCTGGAAGTTCCTGTAGGGTTGCGCGGTGATTTTCGTACGGCACGGAGCGTAGCCGTACTCGGTTCGGCCTTCGTGACCTTCGTGCGCTTCGTGGTAAAAAAACTGCCGCGCATTTCCGCCGACGTATCTTAGTTGAACCCGATGAGTCAGCCTGTTTCACCCCCGCGATGGCCCGTAATCGCCCTCTACGACCGACGCGCTGCCTACGCGCTGCTCCGCGAGTGGACGCCGCACCACCTGCGCGACGAGTTGTGGGCGGGGCACTTTGGCACCCAGCTTGCGCCCACGGCGGCAGCCGAGCTTGAGGAGCATCTGACGGCCTGGGTGCAGCGGGCGCTTGGCGCACTGCCCCTGCGCGATGCGCTGCTGGTAGACGAACAGCGCGGGCAGCGCGTCTTCGCCCTGATCTGCGCCGCGCTGACGGTCGCCCAGGTGCCCGTGCCCGCCGCGTTGGCTGAACACCTCCCAGCCGACTCTTGCGACCTCGCCACCTTGCCGGTGGAACTCGCCGCTGTGCCCACCCTGGCCGTGCTGGCGCACCGCGCCAGTGATGAGCGGCTGAGCATCGCGGCGCTGACCAGCGACCTCTACCCATTCCCCACTGACCTCGAAACCCTGGTCGCAACCGTTGCCTACGGCGACCTTGCCGCGCCCTTTGAGCCGCCGACCGGCTGGCGCCGCGTGGGTGCCAGCCTCCTGGTTGCAGCGGGCGTCGCCTTGCTGGTCTTGCCGCTGCTGGTTGGGCAAATCCCCGCGCATCCGGCGGGCCTGCCGCTGGCCCTGCTGACTCTGGGCCTGCTGGTGGGCATCCGGGCGGGCTGGATGGGCTTCGCGGGCGCCCTCTGTTTCTGGCTCGTCGCCAACCTGCCCGGCTTCCGCTACGACAGCCCGCTGCTCACCATCCTCTGGCCCGCCCTGCCGATGATGGGCCTGGGCCTAGCGCTGCTCAGCCTCGACCGGCGCGTGCGAAGTCTGTGGCGGTGGGTCAAGCGCCAGGTGCGCGGGGGGCGCAGACCGCCGCCGGGTGATTAGGACGGCGGGTCGCACGCTATCCATCCAGCGTTTGCACTGCGCGGTTAAGGCGTGGAGGGCGCAGGTAGAGCAATCCTACAGGGGTTGTTGCGCGCCCGCCCGGTGGCTGAAGCCACGGGCTACGCGGTGCGAAGGCCGCCTGCGCGGCCTAGATGCGCCTGCGAAGGCAGGCTTCGTAGATCAAGAGCCGGGGGCTTCAGCCCCCCGGATGCAATAACCCGGATGGGATTGCTATACCAGGGCTGTGCAAGCACGGTGCGTACCTCCATCACCCAGATCCGCAACGCCGCGCTCATTCAACTCAACGCAGGTGCGATTCGCTTCAAGGCAGGTGCGATTCGCTGCAACGCCGGTGCGATTCACTTCAACGCGGGTGCATGAAGCCGTTTGCCCCTCACCCCCGGCCCCTCTCCCTCACGGGGAGAGGGGAGATTCCATCGCAGGAAGCGTTCGGCTCCCCCCTCTCCCCGCAGAGGGAGAGGGGGGGTGAGGGCTGGCGCGGTAGCCGCGACGTTGCCGCCGCCTTCCCCAGCCAGCGGGAGCTTTGACATTTAAGGATGCGGGCGGTATAGTTTGAGCGGTTTTGGATGTCACCAGGAGTAGGAGATTTTCGATGACGAAAAAGTGGGTCTATCTCTTCCGCGAGGGGAACGCGACGCAGCGCGACCTGCTCGGCGGCAAGGGTGCAGGCGTAGCAGAGATGACGCGCACTGGCGTGCCGGTGCCGCCGGGCTTCACGATTACCACCGAGGCGTGTAACGCCTACTATGACTTCAATCAGGAGTTCCCTGAAGGGCTTTGGGATCAGGCGCTTGAGGCGCTCAAGGACATTGAGGTGCAGACGGGCAAGAAGTTTGGCGATCCGGCCAATCCTCTGCTGGTCTCGGTACGCTCGGGTGCCAAGTTCTCGATGCCCGGTATGATGGATACGGTGCTGAACTTGGGGCTGAACACCGCGACCCGCGAGGGTCTGGGGAAGTTGACCGAGAACCCGCGCTTTGCCGCTGATGCGTACCGCCGCTTTATTCAGCTTTTCGGCAAGATTGTGCTGGGCGTTGAGGGCGACCGCTTCGAGCATGTGATGGACGAGACGAAGGGCCACGGCGAGCGCCTCGACACCGATCTCTCGACCGAGGAACTGCTGGAGATTGCCGAGAAGTTTAAGGCGATTATTAAGACCGAGGCGGGCGTCGATTTCCCGGAAGACCCGAACGAGCAGCTCCGCGAGGCCATCGCCGCCGTGTTCCGCTCGTGGAATGGGCGCCGCGCCCGTGACTATCGCCGCATTAATAAGATCGCCGACAGCCTGGGCACCGCCGTCAACGTGCAGTCCATGGTCTTTGGCAACATGGGCAACGACTCGGCCACGGGTGTCGCCTTTACGCGCAACCCGGCGACTGGCGAGGCGCTCATCTTCGGCGAGTACTTGGTCAACGCCCAGGGCGAGGACGTGGTCGCCGGGGTGCGTACCCCCGAGATGATCAGCCAGTTGAAGGAGCGCATGCCCGAGGTCTACGAGCAGTTCCACACGATTGCCAAGCAGCTCGAAGCGCACTACAAAGATGTCCAGGACGTAGAGTTCACGATTGAAAAGGGCAAGCTCTGGATGCTCCAGACGCGCTCGGGCAAGCGCACCGCTGCCGCTGCCTTGAAGATCGCGATTGATCTCGTCCACGAGGGCGTGATTGACAAGGCCACCGCCGTGCAGCGCGTGGACCCCGCCGCGCTCGACCAGTTGCTGCACCCGATGATTGACCCCAAGGCACGCATCAACGCCCACGTCCTCACCACGGGCCTGCCGGCTTCCCCTGGCGCCGCCAGCGGCGAGGCTGTGTTCGATCCCGACGAGGCCGAGGAGCTGGCTGCGAAGGGCGAGAAGGTCATTCTGGTGCGCGTCGAGACGGCGCCAGAGGATTTTCATGGGATGGTCGCTGCCCAGGCAATCCTGACGGCACGCGGTGGGATGACGAGCCACGCGGCGGTGGTGGCGCGTGGCATGGGCAAGCCCTGTGTCGCGGGTGCCGGTGAGCTGCGCGTCAATTACGCCGACCAGTCGGTGACGGTGAATGGCGTGACGGTGCGGAAGGGCGAGTGGATCACGCTTGATGGTGGCACGGGCGAGGTCTTCCTCGGCAAGATGCCGACGGTTGAGCCTGAAGTCTCGGGCGATTTCTCTGAGTTGATGGCGTGGGCTGACGAGTTCCGCACGCTGGGTGTGCGCGCCAACGCCGACATTCCCCGTGACGCCAAGGTGGCGCGGGCCTTCGGTGCCGAGGGCATCGGCCTCTGCCGCACTGAGCATATGTTCTTCGAGGGCGACCGCATTGACGCCGTGCGCGAGATGATCATCGCCGATACGGTTGAGGAGCGCCGCGCTGCGCTGGCGAAGATTGAGCCGCTTCAGCAGGCCGACTTCGAGGGGCTGTTCCGCGAGATGGCCGGGCTGCCCGTCACCATCCGCACGCTTGACCCGCCGCTGCACGAGTTCTTGCCCCACGGCGACGAAGAGATCACCGCGCTGGCCGCCAAGCTCGGCGTGGAGTACAAGAAGGTCAAGAGCAAGATCGAGAACCTGCACGAGTCCAACCCGATGCTCGGTTTCCGTGGCTGCCGCTTGGGCCTGATCTATCCCGAGATCACCGAGATGCAGGCGCGGGCCATTTTCAAAGCCGCCGTGGCGGTGAAGAAAGAGGGCATCGAGGTTCACCCCGAGGTGATGATCCCGCTGGTCGGCAACGTCAGCGAGCTCAAGCCCCAGGAAGAGTTGGTCCGCAAGGTCGCCACCGAGGTCTTCGCCGAGGCTGGCATCGAGCTGCCGTATCTGGTCGGCACGATGATCGAGCTGCCCCGTGCCGCCTTGACCGCCAACGAGATCGCTGTCGTCGCCGAGTTCTTCAGCTTCGGCACCAACGACCTGACGCAGACCACGCTTGGCTTGTCGCGTGATGACGCGGGGCGCTTCTTGCCGCTGTACGTCGAGCGCAAGATCCTCGCCGACGATCCCTTCCAGACCCTTGACCAGGACGGCGTCGGTCAGCTCGTGCAGATCGGCGTCGAGCGCGGGCGCAACACGCGGCCCACGCTCAAGGTCGGCATCTGCGGCGAGCACGGCGGCGACCCGGCTTCGGTCGAGTTCTTCCACCGCGCTGGCCTGAACTACGTCAGTTGCTCGCCCTACCGCGTGCCGATTGCCCGCCTCGCGGCGGCGCACGCCGCCCTTGGTGACGCCAAGCGCGACAAGTAGGGGTCGCAAGGGTTCAGGTGTTAGGTGTTAGGTGTCGGGGTTCAGGCCGAACGCATCAGCGTTCGGCCTTCCTCTTGCTGCCCCGATGGTCAAAGCTGGGAGCGCGGGCCTCTGGCCCGCATAGAACAAGCGGCCTAGATGCGCTTGCGAAAGCAGGCTAGATTGCTCGCTCACGCTAGGCAGGCCGCAAGGTCGCGCAGCGTAAGCATCGCCCCTGGCACGGCGCGGCTGCGGTTGACAAGTACGTCCATGGGCGTGCCGGGGTCGCCCAAGTGCGAGACGACCAGAACGGCTGCGTCGAACGCCTCAGCGCGGGTGTAGCTGCTTGGCGTGATCAGGCAGCGCAGGCCAGCGCCGACCGCCGCCAGCAGACCTTGGCGCGAGTCCTCGATGACCAGCGCCTCGGCGGGCGTTATGCCAAGCCGCGCGAGGGTTAGCTGATAAATGGCGGGGGCTGGCTTCTTCTGCGCCACGATGTCGCCAGCAAACACGCTGAAGTGCGCCGCACGCGCTGGGCCGACGACGTGCGTCAGAATCGCCCGCACCGACGGCTCGGCAGAGGCCGAGGCGACCGCGAGCAGCCAGCCAGCGTCGAGCGCCGCATCCACTAGCCGAACGATGCCTGGTCGCCCGCTCACCAGCCCGGCGGCCACACGCTTGGCAAAGATCGCCGTCTTGCGCCGATGCCAGCGAGCCACGAGCGCCTGCTGTGCGACGGGATCAGTGGGCAGCCCCGCCGCTTGCACGAAAGCCGCGCTGAGCAGGTTAGCCAGCCGCTCTTTCCCGCCGCTAAACTGGAGCTGTGCGGCGTACGTTGCGGGTGTCCAGCGCACGGGCAGCCCAAACTCAGCGAAGGTCTGGTTAAAGGCCGGGAGATGCCCGTCAGATTCGGTGTCGGCGAGCACCCCGTCGCAGTCGAAGATGAGCGCAGGCATCGCGGCGGCTCCTTTTAGGGGAGGGCGAAGCCCTCCCTGAAACCCATCCCCGCATCATCACCGTGGTGAGCCACTAAAGCTCTACCAGCAGCGCCGTCAGCAGCGCGAGGCGGGCGAGCGTGCCGGGGATGTCGATCTGCTCGTGGTTGGCGTGCGCGCCCTGCCCCGGTGCGCCCAGCCCGTCGAGCGTCGGCACGCCCGCAGCGGAGGTGAAGTTGCCGTCGCTGCCGCCGCCCGTGCGCCCCTCGTTCAGATGAAGCCCAAGCCGTGCGCCGATGGCCTGGACGCGGACAAAGAGCGCCGCGCTCGCTGGCGTCAGCTCCATCGGCGGGCGGTTGAGGCCACCGCGCACCGCCAGTTGCACATCGGGCGTTTGTGGTGCCAAAGCGCGGAAGGCGGCTTCGAGGCGTGCAGCCTCGTCGCTTGTCCAGACGCGCACATCGACATCCAGCGTCGCCTCGGCAGGCACGACATTGCACCCGCTGCCGCCTCTGACAACGCCCACATTTACCGTTGTGCCGCATGCGGGTTCAGCCAAAGCGTTGACGGCGAGGATCTGGTGGGCCAGCTCGGTCACTGCGCTACGCCCTTTTTCTGGCTCGACGCCCGCGTGCGACGCCCGCCCCGTTAGCGTGATGAAGAAGGCGCCGCCGCCCTTACGCGCCGTCTTCAGCGCGCCCGTCGGCTCAACCGGCGGCTCAAGCACCAGCACATGCTCACTGGCGCGCGCCGTCGCCTCAATCAGCGCCCGCGAAGTCGGGCTGCCAATCTCCTCGTCAGAAGTAAAGAGCAGCGTCACGGGCCGGGCCAGCTTCAGCCCAAGCTCGCCGACGGCGCGCAGGGCCAGCTCGGCCAGCGCGATGCTCACCTTCATATCGTAGAGACCGGGGCCGTAGGCGGTGTCGCCCGCGACGTGCAGCGGGCGTGTCGCCAGCGTGCCTGCCGGCCAAACCGTGTCGTAATGGCAAAGCACCAGGGTGGGCCGAGCGTCCGTCGGGGCATTGGGGGCGGCGATGCTCACCCGCAGATGGTCGCCGCCCGCCGGGTTGGCGCAGCGCTCGACCGCGCCCAACGGAGCGAAGCGCGCCGCGATGTAGTCGGCCAAGGCGTCGCAGCGGGCCTTATCGCCGCTTGGCGACTCGTAGTTGACCAGCGCCTCGGCCAGGGCGAGCAACGCGCCACGGCGGGCGGCAACGTGGGTGGTGAGATTCATAAGGTAAGGTTTCAGGGGTCGGGTTTCAGGTTTCAGCCCGAACGCAGCGAACCGTGGCTAAGCTGATCTAGGGCTGATGCAACGTCGTGCTTGCGGCCCCACGCCCGGTGGCTGAAGCCACGGGCTACGGGTGACGAAGGCCGCCTGCGCGGCCTCGCGGAGCCTGCGAAGGCAGGCTTCGCACCGAGCGAGCCGGGGACTTTAGTCCCCCGGCTCGGGATTTCGCGGTAGAATGCGCCAAAGTATAGCATAGGAGGGTATGAATGCTCGCTCGCCTTCGCGCCGCCAAGTGCGGCACCCAGAGCTTTCGCAGCAAGTGGTCGTGCTGCAGCGCCGACAGCTATCTGTCGCTCCTCAGCGCGTTCGCGTTTGCCTCGCTCCTCAGCGCCTTCAGCAGCGGCTCGATCCTGAGCGTGTTTAGCGCTGGCTCGATTTTGAGCATCGGCAGCACAGGCTCAATTTTGAGCATCGGCAGCAGCGGCTCGATTTTGAGCATCGGCAGCACAGGCTCCATCCTCAGCTTCAACAAGCACGGTCGCGCCCGTCACACCACGCTGGAAGCGGGCTTGTGAGCGTCGTCTGGGCTTTTGTTGACCCCGCCGCGCCCGCGTGGCTTGCGCGTGTGACTGCGCTGTGGTCGCGCCTCGACCCGGCGCTGAGTGTGCCGGATTACTTCGTCAAGACTACCTTTGTGAAGCTTGGCGGGCGGCTGGCGGTGGCTGAGTCGGGCGCGGTGGCGCTGCTCTTTCCACGCGGGCTGGATGGCGGGCGGCGCATGTTTACGCTGCGAATGCACGGTGCTGGCGATATGGACGCCCTGGCCGCGCTGCTTGCGCCCGACCAGTTCATCGCTTACGACCCGACGCGGCCCGAGGCGCTGAGCTACGCCGCGACTCACACCGAGGTGGGCGGCTTCGCGGTGGGTGCCCCGGCCCGCGACGAGCTGGCGGCGATCCGCACGCTGCATCGCGCCATCTGGGGTGGCGACGAGGCGGCCCGCTACCCCGACGATTTGCACAGCCACGAGTTTGGCCCCGCAACCTCGCTGGTGGCGCGGCGCGACGGGCGCGTTGTCGGCTTCCTGCTGGGCTTCTACCGCTTTGGGCTACCGGGATTGGCGAGTCTGGGGCTGCCGCATCAGCTTGATCTGGCCGTCGAGTCGCAGGTGATGGGCATTGTCCCTGAAGCCCGTCGCTACGGCCTCGCCGCCATCCTCAAGCGCGAGCAGGCACGGCTGGCGCTGGCCCGTGGCCTCGATCTCATCCACTGGACGACCGACCCGCTTCAGTTTCCCAACGCTGTATTGAACTTCGGCAAGCTGCGGGCCGTGGCGGGCGAGCATTTCCCGAGCTTTTACCCGTTCCAGAATGCGCTGAACCGCGTGCCCGCCTCGCGTCTGGGGCTGACGTGGCTGCCGCGTTCAGCCCACGGCCACATGGGGTTGGCTGACGCGCCTGTCGCCGGGGAGCGCGACCTCGCCCGCTTCCCTGGCTGCATGCTGCTGAACGACGGGCCGACGCCGCGTGGCGATCCGGGTGAGGCGCCCGCTCTCGCCCTGAACATCCCCAACGACTGGACCGCCCTTCAGCACGACGATGTCGCCCTGGCGAGCCGCTGGCGCACAACTAGCGACGAACTGCTGGCCCGCTACCTTGGGGTTGCGCCGGGGCGCTACCTTGTGGTTGACGCAGCCGCTGAGAGCGACCGGCGCTATCTGGTGCTGCAACGCTTCACGCCGGAGTTGCTGCGGTAAGCCCCGGTTGCATGGGCCGGGTTTCAGATTTCAGGTCGGGCGCATCAGCAAGCCCCGCGCCCACCGACGGCGGACAAAACAACTGCTGGCCCAGATGTTCAAGTGCGGCGACATCAAACGCCGTCCCGAGCATACGGCTCCATGTCGTGTGATGGGGCATGCGCGCCCGCTTCGTGCCAAAGCGCGCGTGCAGCTCGTAGCAGCGGAGTTTGGCCCAAGCGGCCACGGCCTCTACCCAACTATAGCCCGCCAATTTCGCCAGCACGGCCAGCGTTACGATGCGGGCCAAGGGATATTGACGCCCCCGCGCCTTGCGGCGATCCACCAAGGGTTCCGCTGCCGTGGAGCGCGCCCCCACATCGATCAGCTACGGCTCGTCCGATCCCACAAGCGTAAAGGGCAAACTGCTCTACTGCATCACCACACCTTTCGGTCTGAAGGTTCGATTTTGCCTCCTCATCATACCCTGAAAGGTGTTGTCCTCTGTTCTGGCTGCCGCAACGACCGCCCGCGCCGACTGTGCAACCGCCATGCCGGACGTTGAAGAATCATTGACAGTCTTTGCCTCTTGCAGTATACTTACGCCGATGTGACCTTGTAGCTCAATTGGATAGAGCGTCAGCCTCCGGAGCTGAAGGTTGTTGGTTCGAGCCCAATCAGGGTCGCCACTCGCGCTTTACGGCATTGAGATGCCTCAAAGCCCTGCTTAACATCATCCTGTATCACATCCTTTGCCGTCGCCTTGACTTCTCAGAGGCCGATGGACTCGCCCTTGCTGTAGCCAGTGAGGCCGTGTTGCGCCGCGATTGGGACACTCCCGAAGAGGATGCCGCCTGGGCGCATTTGTAGCTTACTCAAACCGTTCGATACCACGGGGCGCTCGTAACCACACCACGGTTACGGGCGTTTCTGTTTGCCGCAGAAGCGCAACCTGGTGCTCCACCAGGTCAATTTTCACCCCTTGCGCCTTGCACGTATGGTTCAGCGCCTTGTAGCAGCGAAAGTACATGGCCAAGGGTTGCCGGTGCCGGTGCATCTTGGCACCGCACAGGGCGCACAGCGGTGTGTAGCTTAGGCTGGTAGCGTAGACGGCTTGCGCGGGCCTCTGGGCCGCTTGCGGCGCGTGCCGAGCGTCTGTTGCACCCGCTCCCACAGTTCGACGGTTATCAGCGCCGTGTGACCGGCCTC
>CAIWXH010000306.1 GCA_903916565.1 uncultured Oscillochloris sp.
ACACCGAACGCCCCCGGCGCCCCGCCGCCCGCTGACAACCCCAGCGGCCCGCCCGCTGACAACCCGAGCGCCCCCGCTGCGCCAAGTGGCCCGAGCGGCCCCGGTACACCGAACGCCCCCGGCGCCCCGCCGCCCGCTGACAACCCCAGCGGCCCGCCCGCTGACAACCCGAACGCCCCCGCTGTGCCAAGTGGCCCCAGCGGCCCCGGTACACCGAACGCCCCCGGCGCCCCGCCGCCCGCTGACAACCCCAGCGGCCCGCCCGCTGACAACCCCAGCGGCCCCGGTGCCCCGAGCGGCCCCGGTACACCGAACGCCCCCGACGCGCCCGGTGGCAACCCCGCTGCGCCCGGTGGCAACCCCGCTGCGCCGAGCAACCCTGACGCACCGAGCAATCCCGGTGGCAACCCTGGTGGCAACCCTGGTGGCGGCCCTGGTGGCGGCCCCGGTGGCCCCGGTGGTTCGTAGACAAGGCTCGTACAGCCTTTTGGAAACCGTGCTTAGGCGGTCGTTCTCGCCAGAAATGCGTGCCCGATCTTCGTGACCTTCGTGCGCTTCGTGGTAAAAAAAACCGGTTCAGCGCCACAACGAAAGACGACCGACAGGCAGCGTGTGCGCCTCGTCGGTCGTCTTTCGTCGGTCGTCGGTTAAACGTAGCGGCGCAGCACCACGCAGACGTTATGCCCGCCGAAGCCAAACGAGTTGCTAATCACCACGTTCAGCTCGGCGGGGCGGGCCGCGTTCGGCACATAGTCAAGGTCGCAGGCCGCGTCGGGCGTCTGGAGGTTGATGGTCGGCGGCAGCGTATTGTGCTGCATCGCCAGGATGCTCACGATGGTCTCGATGGCGCCCGCCGCGCCCAGTAGGTGCCCGAACTGCGACTTGCTGGCGCTCACCGGAGGCGCACTGTCGCGACCACCAAAGACCTGTTTGATCGCAGCGGTCTCGACCGGGTCGCCAGCCGGGGTGCTGGTGGCGTGCGCGTTGATGTAGTCAATATCGCTGGGCTGTAGCCCCGCTCGACCCAGCGCCAGCCGGATCGCCCGCGCCACCCCTTCGCCATCTTCAGACAGGCTGGAAATGTGGTAGGCGTCGGAGGTGGCCGCGTAGCTGGCGACCTCGGCGAGGATGGGCGCGCCACGCCCCAAGGCATACTCCAAATCCTCAAGGATGAGCGTCGCGGCCCCTTCGCCCATCACAAAGCCGTCGCGCTCGCTGTCGAAGGGGCGGCAGGCCGTCGCCGGACTGTCGTTGCGCGTCGAGAGCGCCCGCATCGCGTTGAACCCGGCGATGCCAATCGGCGTAATGCTCGCCTCGCTGCCGCCCACAATAATCGCCTTCGCCCAGCCGCGCTTGATCGTCTCAGCCGCCTCGCCCAAGGCGTGGGCCGAACTGGCGCAGGCCGACGTGACGCAGTAGCTCGGGCCACGCGCACCACTGAGGATCGAAACTTGCCCCGTCGCCAGGTTGGTGATCATCGCTGGAATGAGGAACGGGCTGATGCGGCTTGGGCCACGCGAGCGCAGCACCTCGATCTGCTCAGAGAGCGTGCCAATGCCGCCAATCCCGCTGGCGATGAAAACCCCCACCTCGTCGCGGTTCGCCTCAGTGATCTGTAGCTCCGAGGTGCGGAGCGCCTCGTTGGTCGCGGCCACCGCCAGTTGCACGAAACGGTCGGTGCGGCGGGCTTCCTTCCGATCCATGTGCTGAGTCGGGTCAAAGCCCTTGACCTCGGCAGCGAAGCGTGTATCAAAGCCGGTGGGATCAAACAGCGTAATCGGCCCCATCCCGCTACGAGCCTCGATGATCCCCTGCCACAGCTCGGGCACGCTCTGCCCCAGCGGGCTAACGACGCCCATTCCGGTCACGACGACTCGCCGCTCCATGCGGGCCTCCTCACACCTACACCATATACATACATGGCACGGATACCCGGCGGATTATACCACGCCCATACTGATGCTATACTGCCCCGACTATTCGTTCGTCTATCCCAGGAGAGCTTCTATGCTCGCTAAAGCCCGCACCCTTGCTGGCGAGCTGGTGCGTCTGCGGCGCGATCTGCACGCCAACCCCGAACTAGGCTTTGCTGAAACGCGCACGGCGGCGCTTGTGGCCGACACGCTCAACGCCATCGGCGGTATCACGGTGCGAACGGGTATCGCGAAGACGGGTGTCGTGGGCGAGCTTGGTTCTGGCCCTGGGCCGACGATTGCGATTCGCGCTGATATGGACGCGCTGCCCATTTGTGAGACCAGCGGCGCGCCGTACACCTCGCGTCAGGCTGGCGTGATGCACGCCTGCGGCCACGATGCCCACACCGCGATTCTGCTTGGCGTCGCCCATCTGCTGCGCGAGCGTTTCACCACCGAGGGTCTGCGCGGGCGCGCCCGGCTGCTCTTTCAGCCCTCCGAGGAGTCTTGGGACGGCGAGGGCAAGAGCGGCGGTCTGCGGATGGTCGAGGAGGGCGCGCTCGACGGTGTTGACGCGGTGATCGCCCTACACGTTGACTCGACGCTTCCGCTGGGCAAAGTCACGCTTCGGGGCGGCTGGAACTCGGCTGCCGTTGACGACTTTGCGGGCGTGCTCATCGGCACCGGCGGTCACGGTGCCTCGCCCCACGAGGGCACTGACCCAGTCTTTATGCTCATCCCCGTACTCACCGCACTGTACGGGATCAAGGCCCGGCGCATCGACCCAGTCGAGCCTGCTGTGCTCAGCGTCGGCGTGGTGCAAGGCGGAAGTGCCACCAATGTCATTCCTAGCGAGGTGCGTGTCGAAGGGACGCTCCGCAGCTACAGCGAGCATGTGCGCCAACAACTTGTCGTTGAAACCGAGCGTGCCTTCGCCGTGACCAAGGCGTACGGCGGCAGCTACCGGCTGAGGATTGGGCGCGGCTACCCCGCCAGTTGGAATGATCCGCGTGTCGCGGGCTGGATCGAACAAGTGGTCGCCGACTACCTCGACGGTGATCCCTTCGACCACGCGCCCCCTAGCCTTGGCGCCGAGGATTTCGCCTATATGTGCCAAGTCGTCCCCGGCGCGATGTTCATGCTCGGCGCCGCGCTCAACGATGGGGTCGTGCGCGCCCACCACACCCCGATCTTCGACCTCGACGAGCGCTGTCTGCCCATCGGTGCTGCCATCCTCGCTGAAACAGCGGCACGCTTCCTAAAGGGCCAAGTGAAGCTCTAGCGGTTCGCCTTTAGGCTATCGCGCCGCTGCTTGCACCACTGCTACCCTACGGTTAGCGCACCGTACGTAACCAGTTTTTAAGGAGCAACGCCGTGGAAACGCAGCAGAACCAGAAAGATTCACCCGCCTGGATCGCCTTCGTCTGGATCTCGTTCGTTATCTCGTCAACCCTCATCCTCTGCGGGGTCTGGTACCTCCCCGTTGACACCTGGATCAAAGGCTATTTCGCGATGGGCTTCTTCTTCACCATCGGCTCGACCTTCAGCTTGGCAAAAACCCTGCGCGACCAGCACGAGGCCAAGCGCATGATCAACCGAATCGTGGACGCCAAGACCGAGAAGATCCTGCACGAGTACGAGCTGAAGAAGGCGATCTGAGCGTGCTGCGGTGAGGAATGCAAAGGGCGCGGAACCGCTTGGTTCCGCGCCCTTGCTGTATGTGCCGTAGCAACACGCTCATCTGGGTTGTGCAGCCGGGGGACTGAAGTCCCCGGCTCTTGGGTGCGAAGCCTGCCTTCGCAGGCTTATGCAGGCCGCGCAGGCGGCCTTCGTCCACCGTAGCCCGTGGCTTCAACCACCGGGCGGGCGCGAAACAACCTGTGTAGGACTGCTCTAGCGTGATGTATGCGCCAAGCTTATACGGCGATGATGATCGACGAACTCGTGCCGTCTTGGCCAACACTGAAGCCGTCAGCATTCCAGTCTGACATCCACTCGTGCAGGTCTACGAGGTAGCGGTAGGTGTAGGCTCGCCCACGCTCAAGCAAGAGACTGACACTCCAGCGCTCTTCATCTTTCCGCAGCGGGGTGCGCGCCCGATCCCACTCGTTGAAGTCGCCCACCAAATAGATGCTGTCCACCCAGAGCGAGGCGGGAACCGAGAAGGTGACGCGAACTTGGTCGGGGTTAGCTGGCACACTTTCTCTCGTCACCATAGGTTTCACGCTCCTCGCGGTGTGGCTGAACAGGGTGAGGAGACCGTAACCGCGTTGTCTCAGCCTCCTCGCTGCCCCAGACCTGATCAGCACTGCAAAGTCTGGATAGTTGTAGCGTAGCAGGCGCACTGCCCCCTGTCGTGCAAATTTGGCGCGAGCCTCGCGTGGGGTTTCGTGCAACCCGATGAGCGACGACCGACGACAAGCAGCGTCTCCCCGTGTCCCCGCGTCCCCGTGTCCCCGTCTCCCCGTCTCCCCGCGTCCCCGCGTCCCCGTCTCCCCGCGTCCCCGTGTCCCCGTCTCCCCCTAAGCGAGCGTGCCGCTTAGCGTAAGTTCCAGTTGCCCAAGCTGCGGTGCGGCCTGCCAATGCACCCACGGGTAGCGCCCGTCCTTATGCGCGTAGCGGCAGGTAAAGGGAACCGGCGCGTCGCTGGCGTAGGCCAGATGGATTGCGTGAACCACGATGTCGAGATCGTCGGGGTGGACACGCTCGATGAAGCTGCCACCAGCCAGATCGGCGCTGTTCCAGCCCAACAGACGCCGCCATTCGGCCCCCGCGTGGGCAAGCCCGCCGCTGATCGCAAGGGTGGCCCGGAGGATCACGCTGCTCGGGCTGCTGTCGTTTACGTACGTCACCAAATAGCCTGACAACGTGGCATGACGGGGCTGTACAGTTTCACGCACCGCGTAGGTGCGTGATCGGTGCAACGTGCGGCTGGCGCACATCAAGGGTGCGCCTCGTATGGGCCACGTACCGTTATCTTAGTGGTTGCCGGCGTGCGGTCTAGGGGGTGGAGCGGGGGATTGGGGGGAGGTTTCGTGCGGGGTTCATCCGTCAACCAGCCGATAGCCAAGGCCGCGCACCGTCTCGATCAACGCTGGCCCGGCGCCGTTGTCGCCAAGCTTCTGGCGCAGGCTGCGAACGAGCGGGCGAATCAGCTCGCGGGCCTCGTCGGTGTCGCTGGTCGTTAGCCCGTGGGTCGCGTGGACAAGCGTGCAGGCGCTTACGATAACGCCGACGTGGGCGGTAAGCTGCTCAAGCAGCGTAAATTCTTTGACTGAGAGGGTGAGCGGCTGTTCGTCAAGCCAAGCGCGGTGGTGGCGCACATCAAGCCTGACGCGACCAGCTTGCACCGCTTGGCGAAGCGGTGTCGTGCCGGGTTGTCTGGTCGCCTGGGCGAGTTGGGCGTGGCGACGGAGCTTGCCTTCGACCACGGCCAGCAGATCTTCAGGCTGAATTGGCTTGGTCAGATAGTCGTCGGCACCAAGCGCCTTGCCGTAGCGGATGTCGCTATCGAGCGCACGGCCCGTGATGAAGATAAAGGGCACCGTGGCCCACTGCGCCTGCCGCCGCACGGCCTCAAGCAGTTGATAGCCGTTCATCTGCGGCATCGCCACATCGGCGAGGATGAGATCAATCGGCTCGGTTTCAAGCTGATGTAAGGCTTGGCTGCCGCTGGTACACAACACAACCCGGTAGCCGAAGCCGACGAGCAGCATTTCGACGGCGTTGAGGTGGTCGGTCTGATCATCAACAACTAAAATCGACGCGATGCTGCTCATGGTGCCTCCGCTGCCAGCGGCAGATAGACGACAAACGTGCTGCCTTTGCCAACGGTCGAGCGCACTTCAATCACGCCGCTGTGGCGCTTGATGAGCTCGGCGGCGATGGCGAGGCCAAGCCCGGTGCCGGGGATTTCGCCCTGCGTTTGGGCGCGGTAGAAGCGCTCGAAGATATGCGGCAGATCAGTTTGGCTGATGCCGATCCCCGTGTCAACCACACTGAGCGCCGCCCACGGCCCGCGCGCCAGACGGGCGACACCGGGCCAGTCGGGATCAGCGGCGCTCGCCGCCGCACCGCCCGTGATCACGCGGCCTGTGCAAACAATCTGCCCGTCATCGGGCGTGTACTTGATCGCGTTGGTCAACAGGTTGCGAAGCACCTGCTGAAGCTGGCCCGGCTGACCGACTACGGGCAGCGGATCAACCACCTCGGCGCGCAGCGTGAGCGCTTTGCGCCGCGCAACGGGCGTCAGGTGGCGCACCTCTTCGTGCAACAGTGCGGCGAGGTCGAGCGTGCGGCGGTCGGTGGCGAGTCGGCCTCCATCAATGCGCGAAATCTCAAGCACATCGCCGATCAGGTCGCTGAGGGCGCGGGCGTGCTTGCGGATCTCGCCAATCACCTCCAGGCGGCGGGCATCATCAAGGCGCGGATAGAGCATCTCAAGGTTGCCTGCCAGCATCGTGATCAGCGACGTGGGCGAGCGCAGTTCATGCGAGACGTTCGAGACGAACTGGTCTTTCATACGCTCGGCCATCTTGAGCGCCGTAATGTCACGGTGGACGCTCACAAAGCCGCTAGGTCGCTTGGGGCGCTGGTGATCAAAGAGCGGCGCCAGCGTAATCGCGGCTTCATAGGGCGTACCGTCGCTGCGCTCAAGCACCAGTTCGCCCTGCCAAGGCTGAGCCGTGCGCGCCGCCGCATGGATTTGGGCCAGCGGCGTGTTGGGGTTGTCGCGCTGCGCGCGCCACCAGCGCCGCAGCGCCAGTTCGCCGCTCTGGCCGTTCGCCGTGAGCGCAGCGGCAGCCGGGTTCATATACTCAAGCTCGCCCGCCCGATTAAAGACCAGCACCGCCTCGCCCAGCGCTTCGAGAATCGCCTTGGTGCGGTCGCGCTCCTGGCGCAACTCAGCGGTACGCTCGATCACACGGGCCTCAAGCTGCGCGCGTTCGGCCTTCAGCGCCTCCTCGGCCCGCTTGCGCTGCAACAGGCTCCACATACCGCCCATAAAGAGCAGAAGTTGACGCGCATCGTGCTCATCGAACGGCTCGACCTTGTTGCCCACCCCAGCGACCACCACGACGTTGGCCCCATCAATCAGCGGAACGCTCAGGTGGCGCACCAGATGCATGTGGCCCTCGGGGTAGCCGTTCTGCTGCGGGAGTTGCTGGTCGTCGTTGTGATACACGGGACGCCGCTCGCGCACGCAATCAACCCAGATCCCGGCGGCTTCAAGCGGATCGTGGGTTGGCGCTTCGACGTAACATTCCGTACGCCCCCCTTGCGTCCATGTGAAGAGCTGAAGCGTAACCTGATCTTCGTTGACAAAGTGCAAGGAGCCGATGGTGCTGCGCGTCAGCCGCACCGCCTCTGCGAGGGCATACGCAACAATCTCGCGCTCCGAGGCCGCGCCCATCTCGCTCAGGCGCAGCAGCGCCTCTTGGCGCTCAATCTCAAGCTGCCGAACCTGCTCGTCGCGCAGGCGCTGCTCTTCGTCACGCAGCTTCTCAAGCGCAAAAGCGAGCGAGCCAGCCACCCGCGTGAGCAGGGTTAGCTCATCAACATCGAAGAAGCCCGGTCGGCTCGCATAGAGGTTGAGGGCACCGATGACGCGACCGTGTACGCGCAGCGGGAACGCCGCCGAGGCGCGCAGGTCGTGATACTGGGCCATACCGTGCCACGGCTGGGCCTTGGCGCTCGCCATCAGATCATTATTGACCACAGGCCGCCCCTCGCGAATCGCCGTCCCCGTCGGGCCGTGGCCCTCCGGCTCATCATTGACACTCACCCGGATGCCAGCGACATACGCAGCAGCAGCACCAGCAATCGCCACGGGCTGAACCGCGCCGGTCGCCGCCTCGACAAACCCGATCCAGGCTAACGGCAGATCGCCCTGCTCCACCGCAATCCGGCAGACCTCGTGCAGCAACTGCTCGCGCTCGACCGTGCGGATCACCGCCTCATCAACGCCGCTCAGCACCGCGTAGAGGCGGCTCGTGCGCCGCAGCAGTTGCACGGTGCGGCGCTTAGAGGTGCTACGGCGGCGGATGAGACGCATGGCCTGCTCGCATTCTTCAAGGGGTGGTGCGCTAATTATAATACTGCTTTTCCTTGCGTTGTAGCGCAAGGTACTCAGTTTGCAGGGGCAATCCCCACGGGATGGACTACCATACCCCCGATTCCCCTGGGCTTCAGTCCCCCGGCTTCACGACCGCGATAGGATTGCTATATAATGCCGCACAGGTGCCTACCGCCTCGCGGAGACTTCTATGAAGCTGATCGTTTTCGTCACGGAGGATGCCCACGCCGACCCCAGCGTTGATACGCTGGTCGAGCAGGGCTTCCGTGTCACCCGGCTCGCGACCACGGGCGGCTTCCTGCGGCGTGGCAACACCACGTTGCTGGTCGGCGTCGAGGATACGCAGGTTGAGCGTGCCTTCGATTTGGTCAAGAAGGTCGCCCCCGGTGCCCTGGCCCTGACGATGGATCTGGAGCGCTACGAGCGGCTGTGAAGATCCTCTACGTCGCGGCTGGCATCCCCGTTCCTGGCACATTAGGCGGCAGCACGCACGCCTATGCAGTGGCGCATGGGCTGGCCCAGTTGGGCCACGAGGTTCACCTCGTCGCCGCTTCCCACGAGGGCTGGTCTGGCCTCGCCCCGCTCGCCCGCCCCCTCTCCTCCCGTCACGACGGCTTCCACCTACACCACCAAGATCTACCCAAGGCGCTCAGTCTGCTGGGTGCCCCGGTCGTGCTACGCCTGGCGCAGGCCATTCGGCCCGCTGTGGTGATGGAGCGCTACTACAACTTCGCCGGGGCTGGCCTGCTCGCCGCCCGCCGCCTGGGCGTGCCCGCGCTGCTTGAGGTGAACGCGCTGATCGTAGACCCGCCCGCCGTGCGGAAGCGCCGCCTTGATGATGCGCTGGGCAGCCCGCTGCGGCGCTGGGCCGAGTGGCAGTGTCGCACGGCGGGCGCGATTGTCACGCCGCTGCACACCACCGTGCCGCCCGCCATTCCGCGTGCCAAGATTGTCGAGCTGCCCTGGGGCGCCGAGGTTGAGCGCTTCGCCGCCGTGGCCGCCGCCCGCGAGGCGCGTTTGCCGAACGTCTCTGGCCCGCAGACGGTCGTCTTTATGGGCAGCTTTCGCGCATGGCACGGCGTCACGGCGTTTGTGCGCGCCGCCCTGCTGCTGCTGGGGCAAGGGCGCGACCTGCGCTTCACGCTGATTGGCGACGGCCCCGAGCGCCACGCCGCCGAGACGTTGGCGGCACCGCACGCCGGGCGCTTCACCTTCACCGGCGCCGTGCCCTACGCGGCCATCCCCGCGCTGCTCGCCGAGGCCGACATTGGCGTGGCCCCCTTCACCACCGCGCCGCACCCCGCCCTGCGCGCCGCAGGCTTCTTCTGGTCGCCGCTCAAAGTTTACGAGTATATGGCCGCTGGGCTGCCCGTCGTCACCCCGGCCATCCCGCCGCTGCACACGGTGGTGCGCGACGGCTGCGAGGGTGCCTTGTACCCCGAGGGCGATGTGCCTGCGCTGGCCGCCGCCGTCGCCCGCCTGCTCGACGACCGCGCCGCCGCCCGCGTGATGGGCCGCGCCGCCCGCGCCCGCGTCGTCGCCCACTACTCGTGGCTCCAGCACTGCGAAGCGCTGGAACGCATCTTGCGCGGGATGACATGCGACCCGGATGCACAAGGCTTCCCGCTTCGCTAAAAGGCTTGCATCTCACAAGTTAGTGTGCTATTCTTCTGCTAGGAAGCCATGAGATAGTGGTGGTGTTTTTTTACCCTTTCTACAGTTTATTAATCTTCTTCGATAAAGTAGCATTACCAGCCACCTTGTGTCGTGCCGTAACGCTGTCGGAGTGCGCTACCGCAGCGTAAGCCGGGAGAATGACGATGGTGACGATTGCTCGGGTGCATGAGGGCTTCATCGAGACTCATCAACCTTACGTTTTTGATCATTTTGTTGATCGAGATCGTGAGTTGGGGTATGTTCGCGACCAAGTGCGACGGATTCGCGAACAAGGGTTCACGACAGAACCACTCATTAACTATTGGGGCGTCAAGGGCATTGGAAAAACCTGGATCCTTGAGCACGTTCGGCAACTCTACGCCTATCGCCCGGACGAATTTTTAGTACGCCCCACCTTTGCGGTTATCCATAGCTTTGCTGGCGAATCGGTACTGCATACGCTCGTGCAGGCGTTGGCGTATGCGATTAGCACGCAAATTAGCGCACACTTGTTTCCTGACGAACATGCGCTGCTCAATGCGGCGACAACTAGCGGATCTCCAGAGCCACTCGTCGCCGTCCTGAACACGCTCGCACTGCGCTTTGTCCCGGTAATCCTCATTGACAACGCCGAACATGTCGCCCCGGCAGACTGGCAAGATCTCGGGCATCGCCTGATCGAGCCGCTCGTCATCGACGGGCGGGTGCTGGTCGTCATCGCTGGTCGGCGTCAAGCGCCGCGCTGGGCACACTTCGATGTGCGGAGCAAGACCTTCCCCGCAGAGCAAACGCTGATCCGATCTTTTAGCAAAGATGCCGTGTTCAATCAAGTCTCGCACGCTAATTACAGCTTTGGGCGCGAGGTGGTCGATCAGTTTTTTCCCTACACGGCGGGAAACCCCCAGCTTGTAGATGCAATCGCCCGTCATCTGCGCGTCTGGTCTGAGGGTGACGCAAACAACAAGGTTGATCATGCCTGGATTCAGCGCCACCGAACCTTGCTGATCGAAATCTTGGGCACCTCGCTCGACCGACTGCTTGATCAGACCCCGCAACGGCTCTATGCCTACCTTGAGGCGGTCGCGCCATTGCGTTTTTATCGCCTCGAAGCGCTACGCAAGATGCTTGCGAACTCTGGTGATGGTGCCTACCATGCCGATGGCTATTACCACCAAATTCTGCGTGAGCTTGATCAGCAAACTGAGGTGGTTTGGTGGGAGCGTGAGCGGCGGGCGTATGTCACGAGCGATGTGGTGCGCCAAGTGATGAGTCGCCGACAACTGCTTGCTGACCGCGAGGGGTACATGCAGCGCCACAGCATGGCGCTCGGGATGTATCGCGGCTGGGTCAACACCTTCCCGCAGGCCAGCGAGGAATTTATTGTCGAAATTCTGTTCCATCTGACCTGCCTCTATTTGGCACACAGCAATGTCGAACAGCTTCAGTCTGAGGTTGATCAGCAGTTAGACTTTGCCAATCAGTACCTCAACCTAGAGCGCTTTCATATTCTTCAGCAGCAACTTGATGGCGACCGCGAGATATTCGATCTTGCACCCATACAAATTCGCGAGCGAATTATCCAGCGCTTAGGAATGTTTATCAGTGCGAAAGAACAGAACTAGCGCTAACCTCTCTGTCACGATACCGCGATCTCCCCGCTGCCCCACCTCACCCACCCTTTTGATAGCCCCCCAGAGGAACGCTCATGCCCCCCGATCAACCTGTTGCGGTGCGAACTCCGACGATCATCGGTCGTACGGACTTACTCGATGCGATCAGGGTCGCTATTCTCGGCGATGCTCGCCAAGCACTTTTCTTTATCGGGCCTGGTGGCATCGGCAAAACGCGCCTGCTTGAGGAGGTCGAGACGCTGATGGGCGCATTGCCCGAGCGACCGCTTCGTCAGAGCGGGATTATTGACCTCTACCATGCGCGCCACCATAGTTCGGATGGGTTACGGAGGGCCGTTGCTGATGGCCTCGACCCCGAAAATCAGTTCTTCGTGCGCTATCGCACGAGTTGGCAGGCGTACCACGACCTGCTGGCCGCAGGCGTGGGGAACGAACGCCTCGACCGACTCTATCGCGAGCAAGAGCAGCAGTTTTTGACTGACTATGCCGCCATGGCTGCGACGAAACGCCTTGTGCTGTGCTTCGATACCGTCGAGCTCATCCAGTATGAGAGTGATTTGGTGCAGCACATCTGCCAGGTGCAAGATGATGATACGGCGATCAAGAACTGGTTCCTCCAACAAGCGACGCTCCTCCCGAACACGGTGATTCTCTTTGCGGGCCGACCGCAAGCGCGCATCCAGACCGAGCTGCGCCGTGGCTTTACGACCGCGCAATGTCACTATGCGGAGCATCATCTGGTGACCTTCACTGAAGCGGAGCTGCAAGCCTATATCCAAGCGGTGTGTGCCATTCTGCCGCACGAGGAGCAAGCGCGGCTCGTTGCGGTGCTTGATGCTGAACGCTTGCGCTGGCTCTTCCGTAAGACGGGTGGACGCCCCATTCGTCTGATGCTCTACCTAGAGTTTTTGCGCGCAAATAACACTCCGCGCTGGCTGAACGCGCCTGCGGCGACGAGCCAAGCCGAGGAACTGCGCTTTGAGAAGGATCTGTTCGAGTTTCTGCGCGAGCTACCCTTAGCTAGTTCAGACTTCACTATCGAATATCTCTTCCGCGCCCGGAAGGGGCTTGATCTTGATCTGCTGCGCTACCTCGCAGGCAGTACGATTCCTGAATCGGAGTTAGAGCCGACGCTGAGGCATTTGACGACGTTTGCCTTCGTCAAATATCGCTTTGAGCCGACGACCACGCTGACGGAGGCAGGCGCGGCAACGGGCCGCAGCCTACGGGTCTTCCTTCACGACGAACTCTATGACCTCTTTGATCGCTACTTTGCCAATCAGCCGAATAATCGGATCGACTATCTCTCGTATGTTGAGTATTATCGTGAGCGTGTGGCCCAGGCAACGAGCAGCGAACGCGAGGATCTGCGGCTGACCTTGCTCCACTATGAGCTTCAACACAGCCCGCGCAACGGGTTTTACGGGGTCTTTGCACCCTGGAACAACGAGGCAATTCAGGCGCACGCGGTCAGCTTCGACATCAGACTACGTGACGAAGTCTTGCGCTTTTTCAATCGCTACGTCCAGCGTGGTGACCATATCGGCGCACGGTTCAAACGTGTTTCACGGTCTGGATCGTTTATCGTCCGCGCTTCATCGCTGCATAAGGTCTACCAACGCGCTAAGACGCGCACCACAAGAGGTAATCCATTCTATGATCCGGCGGTTGCCGCTTCGATCAGTCAGGCCGAGGTTGAGCGCGACAGCGCGGTGCGTTGGGTGATGCGCTACTTCAGCCGTGGGAAATACCCCATCGCGCTGTCGATTGCGGAGACGCTCTACCAAAGCAAAAACCCTAGTCTCGATTGGGCTATGGTCAATGACCCCTTATATAAGGCTAGTCTGCTGACTGAATGGGCGGTGACGATGCTCCTGAGTGGCGCATCCGAGGCCGCATGTCTGCCGAAGCTTGAGGCGGCAAGTAGTATGCTGCTCGATGAGCGTCACAATGATCCGAGTCAGATGCTGGTACGTAGTCGGATCATCGGTCGCGCCTATACATATATTGGCTACCTCCACCGCACACGGGGGCGCTACGGCAAAGCACTGACCTACTATCTCAAAGCTTTACCCTATTTCGGTACAAATGTGCTACCAGCAGATCGTGCCTCGACGCTCACGAATCTGGCCTATGTCCAAGCGCTGCTCGAGCGCGTTCATGCGGCCAGAGAGCACATCAATGAAGCGCTAGAGATTCGCCAGTTGCTTGGTCACGATTATCCCTTCGCCCTCAGCAAGAACACCCTTGGGCGCATTCTAACAATGCAAAACCGACCAGACCGTGGGCAACAGATCTGTGAGCAAGCGCTGGAAACATTCAGGCAACTCGGTGAATGGCGCGGTGTAGGGATGGCGCTAATCGGTGTTGGCTATGCGCTACGCAAACGGGCTGATCAATGGAAGGAAAAAGAGTGTTCGCTTGAAGATGCGGAGCTTTTTTTCGTCAGAGGCGCACGCCTGCTGGCTGAAGGTGCCGAAATCTTCGTCGGGAGAGAGCCACTGAACGAATGGGAGGCGCTCAATGAGCTGGGCAGTCTCTATTGCGATTGGGGCTGGCTTACGTTCAAGCGGCTGACGGGCAATGAAGCAGAGCGCTGGCACCGAGCGCGGGAACTCTACCGTATGTCTGAAGTCGAGCAGCGTAAGGCCCTAGAGATCGCAGTCGAAAAGGGCTACAGTGTGCAAGTGATCGACTCGCTCGATGACCTCAGCCAAGTTCATGGCGACCTGAGTGTGCTCCTGCGGGCGATGGGGGAGGTTGAGGGGGCAGATCAGGCCCGCGCTGAGGCGGATAAGGAACTCCAGCAGGTGTTCGACGCGATTCCCGCTGTCTACAAGCTGGTGCCGGGCCAGCCAGTCACGACTGACTTCGATGAGAGTAGCACCCAGTGGCGTGCGATGGGCAAGGTGCATCTTCAGCTTAGTCGCCGTATATTCGAGGATCTTCAGGCTGGAATCGTCCCCGCTGAGGCGCGTGAGGCTGCGCTTGACAATGCCACGCAGGAGATACTGATCGCGGCGGTCTACTTCAAAAAGTATCAGCAGAACTCCTTCGCCTATGATCACACCCCCTTGCGCCTTGCGCGCAGACTCCGTGCGCTAAATGTCACGTTCACTTGGGCCGATGCACGGATCAAGGCGATTGAGTCTGCCTATAACGAAGATCTGGGGTTGGTCCGCGAGATGCTGCGCGATGTCCTGGGAATCTGAGACCTGATGCGGCAGGTTGGGTTGATCTGCCGCACACCAGCAGCCGGAGCAAACCATGGGCCAGAGCGATGTTCCGCAGATCATCTCGGCAGACGACTGTAGCGCGGTTAGTCTAGACACCCAAGCCGATCCGGATCCTGACTGTGCCTGTCCTATTGATGACCCGCTGCCACATGCGCGAGCGGCGCTCCCTGCTGATAGCAAGCGCCCCTACGTGTGCGTGGACGACCTTTATACCGACAGTTTGGGCAATGATCTCCGTTTGGTTTTCAACCCACGGGGGCATGGCGGCGTAGTCATGCTCAACGGGGCCGCCTGTAGGCTCTTGGCCGACTTTGCCCAGCCGCGCCCACTAGACGCACTGGCCCCAGCGTTGCGCCCAGTGGCGCGTCGGCTGGCTGCGCTTGAGTTGATCGTTCCTGCGGGTACGCCCCCACAAGCGGTGCCCGACTCGCGTCATACCCTGACGGCTTGGCTCCACGTAACCAACGCCTGCAACCTGCGTTGCACCTACTGTTATCTTAAGAAAACCACCAAGGCGATGGATCTGACGATTGGTCGTCAGGCAATCGCCAGTATCTTCAGATCTGCCGAGGCCCACGGGTTTCGTGCGGTAAAGCTCAAATATGCGGGCGGCGAGGCGAGTTTGAATTTGCCTTTGGTGTTGGCGCTCCATACGTACGCCCAAGCGTTAGCCACTCGCGCTGACCTTGGTTTGCGGGGGGTGCTGCTAACCAACGGCGTCGCGCTCAATGACCAGGCGATCAATGACCTCTGTCAGGCTGGGTTGCAGGTCACGATCTCGCTTGACGGTGTGGGGGCGATCCACGATGCTCAGCGCCCCTTCGTGAATGGTCGTGGCTCCTTTACCTCCATCGAACACACGTTGGATCGCCTGGCCGCCCACGCGGTCACCCCATCGGTCACGATCACCCTCACGGCGCACAATCTGGCGCGTTTGCCCGAGGTACTCGACTACACCCTCGACCGAAAGCTGCCCTTTCGGCTGAACTTCTACCGCGAGAATGATTGTACCGTTGGCCGCCGCGACCTCGATTTTAGCGATGAAGCGGCCATGGTCGCCCTACGTGCGGCGTTTGCGCGTATCGCCGCAAGGCCACCAAACCACAGCCTTTTAAGTCTGCTCACGGATCGTGCCCGCATGGACGCCCCGCATAATCGGCCTTGCGGAGCCGGTCACTCGTATCTGGTGGTTGATCAGTGGGGGGCGGTTGCGACGTGTCACATGCAAATCGAGCAGCAGGTCGCCCATGTGAGCGCCCCCGATCTGCTTGGCGCGGTGCTGGCAGCGAACGGCGGACTGTATAGCCCCCACGTTGAGGCGAAGGTGGACTGCCAAGCCTGTCCCTGGCGCTACCAATGTGCTGGCGGCTGTCCTGCCCTTGCCCAGCGTGTCAACGGGAGCGTCGCAGCCCGTTCGCCCTATTGCAACCTCTATCGCATGCTCTTCCCCGAGGTGCTGCGGCTCGAGTCAGCGCGCATTCTTACCCACGCCGCGATCTAACCTTGCTCCATTGTGCGGGTGAACGGTTCAACGCCAGAGTTGGCCGTCGTCAAGCCCAAGATAGAACACGCTCTGCCACCAAGCCTTGGATCCAAGGTTCAATTTACTCCGCATCGCGGCAACCGCAAGTTCAATCTGTCCATACGGTTGAAGTTGCTTGAGCAGATGGGGCAACCCCGTACGCAGCATATCAATTTGGACTGAATCAGCGAAGGCAAGGACGGCCCCAACGCCGACGCGGGCCAACTGCGGGCCAAGGGCGGCTAACGTATGCTCATCGCCGATCCAGCCGCTCCCCGCACTTTGACATGAGGCCAGCACCCAAAAGACGGGCTTGTGCACATGATTTGCCAGATACTCGATAATCTCGGCACCCGGAAATCTCGTGAACGCGCCCTCGCTGTCGTGCAAATATAGGTAGGGCTTGCCATCCACCATTTGACCGTGGCAGATCAGAATCATCACGTCGGGCGGTGGGGCAAGGGCATCCGCAAGCCGCGCTAGGGAGACCTTGTAAATCCGCCTCGGGGCCTTGCGGAGGACACGCCCTAGCTCGTCAAACATAGCGTCAATCGGCAGCGGGGCCAGATAATAGGCGCTCGTCGGCTCTGGGGAAGCGACCGCCACGACTGGCACCAGGGCGCGGCGCGCACGCCGACGGGCACCCTCGCCGCCACGCAGGGGCAGATACCGTGAAAACAGCATCCGCTCGTCGAGACAAAGGAAGCGTGGTGGGGTGGCTGACGGATACTGAAGCAACTCCCACTTGAATGCGTGGAGCAGCGGGGCGTCGTCTTGGATTGCGAGGCGAATGCGTAGCTTCGCCCCCCTACCCCTGGCAAATTCCGCCGCCCTAACGAAGGCGATCTCCGCCTCTTTTTGGGCGAAAAAGCGCTTTGTAAGTTCTGGGCCGTAGGTGAGATGGTCGTTACTCTGTGCGATCAGCGCCTGATCCTTCAACTGAAGCTTGGTTCTGGCGGGCTGATCCAGCAACTCTTCCTTCAGGCTACCCGGATGGGCGATAAAGGTCATTGCGGCAATGCGAATAAAGCTCTTAGCACACTCAATGCGGATCTCCAGATCGCAGATCGGCGGTGTGCCCTCGCCGTCCACAACTAGCCCCTCGGTGGTCGAGTCCGGTGCCAACGCGGTTCCATGCGTGGGGCGGCCCTCGGCGGACTGCCAGCGTGCAACGACCGAACGCCACGCATCGAGCGTAAGCAACCCCTGCCCACCCGCGAAAAGCTCGGCGCTCAAACGAAGCAGATCGCGCACCGACCCAGTACTTTGGCGTGCCAGAACCAGTTCGGCAAGGCGGTGGTGGAGGGGCGATCCGAGCGTATGCAGGGGGGGCTGACTGTACGCGAGAGGGGTCTCGCTAATGGCCTCAAGGCTGTTATACAGATCGAGGCTGGCCCACTCAAGGCGCTTTGCAAGCAGAATGTCGAGGCTTGCAGGTGTCCAGACGAGCGGCTCGATCCCGAGCCACTTCCCCCGAGCCGGTGCTGAGGCATACAAAGCGGGCGCAAGCGTCTGCGGAAGAAAGAGCTTCCAGGCGATGCCTTGCATCCGAAAAATGCCTTGGGTACGTAAAAGGGGACCCAGCAGCCGCAGCAGTTCGCTCGTGCCCTGATCGGCCTGGGCCGTATCGATGTAGGTGTCGATTCCGTCAACGAAGAGTACGATACGCTCGTAGCCAAGGGGCAACAAGCGCTGCCGCACGACGCCAAGGAGATCCGCCAGATCGGCGCTGGCGGCAAAGAGGGTCGCGAACGGTGTCCGGCGGACGAACGAGGCATAAAGATCGGCATGGTCTTGCAGTTGTACGTCCAAGATTTCCGCAGCGGGGTAGGTCGAAAGGAAGGCCCACCACCAGTTTCTTGCTGACTCCTGGAGGGTAAGCATGCGCTCTGGGCGCGCCAAAATGGCTGCGGTCACCGTGGCGGTGATCGAGGCGAGCAGCGGCTGCGTAAATTCAGCCAGGGTGGGCGGCGTGGCTTGGGTCGTCAGGTGTTGCAACCCAGACAGTCGTACGCCACAGACGGCAGGTTGTGTCGCGTAGAGCCACGCCTCGACCATCCGGCGGAGGGCGGTCTTGCCAGCGCCGGGGGCCGCGATGACCGCGACCGAGTGTTCGGGCATGCAGACACGGGTGTAGAGGCCCTGATCGGAGGTCGCGCTAACGGGCGTGGTGGTAGTCTCAGGCTCAACGAACAGCGCATTGAGCGCGTCAAAGTCTAGAATTTCGGCGTCAGGGGCACCAAAGGGGTCGTAGATGAAGCCCAACTCGGCAAGGCGCGACGGGGCGGGCTGCCATGTTTGGGTCATATTGCGTGCCTCGTAGATCTCAATCAACCCACGTACCACCATGCATAATCGAGATGGAGCCATTGTAGCATTGACCGTGCGCCTTCTGCGCTACCAAAAATAGCCTCACGAGCTTTCAATACGCAAGTTGACAGCCCTGCGTGACTTCGCCATAATGCCAGCGGGCCGAAAGCCCCTAAGACAAGGTTTCAGGTGTCGGGTTTCAGGTTTCAGGCCGAACGCATCAGCAAGCTCTGTGCGTGCCCAAACTGTGAAGTATCCACGAACCTTGTCTAATAACCAATAACCCGTAGCAACCATAAAGTAGGTGGCGATGACTCTCGTAAGCGTAGGCGCCCTCGGTAAGTACTATGGCGCCGAGCTGATCTTCCAGGACCTTAATTTCCAGGTGGCCCGTGGCGATAAGCTCGCCCTCGTGGGCGTCAACGGCGCAGGCAAGAGTACCCTGCTCAAGATTATCGCCGGGATCGAGCGCATGGACACCGGCCAGGTCGCGATGTCGCGTGGCCTGCGCGTCGCCTATCTCGCCCAAGAGGTGCGCTTCAGCGGCGACCGCACGCTCTGGGAGGAGATGGAGGCCGCGCTGAGCAGCCTGGCCGCCCTGCGCGACGAGATTATTACCCTTGAGCATGTCATCGGCGACACCGCCGCCCCTGGCTGGGCTGCCGCGATGGAACACTACGGCGAGCTGACGGCGCGCTTCGAGCACGGTGGCGGCTACGAGATCGAGCCGCGCATCAAGCGCACGCTCCACGGTCTCGGCTTCGACGAAAGTCAGTACGATCAGCGCCTCACCCAGTTCTCCGGCGGTCAGAAGACCCGCGCCGCCCTGGCGGCCACGCTGCTTTCAGACCCCGACTTGCTGCTGCTCGACGAGCCGACCAACCACCTTGACATGCAAGCGCTAGAGTGGCTGGAGCAGTTTCTGCGCGGCTGGGACGGCACGATGATCGTGATCTCGCACGACCGTTATTTCCTCGACCGGGTGACAAAGCGCACGCTTGAGATCGCCTTCGGCAAGCTTGAGGATTACCCGGCACCCTATAACAAGTACCTTGAGCTGAAGGCCGAGCGCCTTGAGCGGCGCCTCAAGGAGTTTCAGGCCCAGCAGGATGTGATCGCCAAGACCGAGGATTTTATTCGTCGCTATAAGGCCGGCCAGCGCGCCCGCGAGGCGAAGGGTCGCGAAAAGCGCCTGGATCGGCTCAAGCGCGACCACGCCATCGAGCGGCCCAGAGAGCAGACGAAGCTACGGCTCTTTCTTGACTCGCAGCTCCGCAGCGGCGAGCTTGTCCTCGCCCTAGAAAATGTGGTCGTCGGCTTTCCTGGCGACCGCAGCCACGAGTCAGAGGCCCGCGTGTTGCTGCGAACCAACGGCCTGGAGATTCACCGTGGCGACCGGGTGGCGCTGCTTGGCCCGAATGGCAGCGGCAAGACGACCCTGCTCCGTACGCTGCTTGGCGAGCTGAAGCCCTTGCAGGGCCACCCGCGCTTGGGCCACAAGGTACATATCGGCTACTACGCCCAGGGCCACGATGTGCTGAACTGGGAGGCCACCGTGATCGCGGAGTTGACCCGCGTCAGCCCTGGCTTGGGCGAAGCGGCGGCGCGCAATCTGCTCGGGCGCTTCCTCTTCAGCGGCGACGATGTCTTCAAGCGCGTCGGCGACCTGAGCGGCGGCGAGCGCTCGCGGGTCGCGCTGGCCCAGCTCACGCTGCTGCCAGGGAACCTGCTCATCCTCGACGAGCCGACCAACCACCTCGACATCGGCGCCCGCGAGGCGCTGGAGGGCGTGCTGAAGGAGTATCCCGGCTCGATCCTCTTCGTCTCGCACGACCGCTACTTTATCGACGCGATTGCCGATAAAATCTGGAATGTCGAGGACGGGCGGGTGCGCGAGTACCTTGGCGGCTACAGCGACTTTGCGGTCGCCCGCGACCAGGCCGACCGCCGACCGCCGACCGACGACGCGCCGCCGCGTGGTGGTACGCCAAATACCCTGGCCTCGGCAGATCGTCCGGCGCCCGTCGCCAGTAGTTTGTCGCCTGAAGAGAAGCAGCGCAAGCGCCGCCTGGCCGCGCTGGAGAGCGAGGTCGCGCTGCTTGAGCTGGAACTGGGCAAACTTCAGGCCGACATCGAGCGGGCCAGCGTGGCCCAAAACATCAAGAAGGTCACCACGCTTGGCACCCAGTACGCCGAGCTTGAAACCCTGCTCGCTGAAAAATATGCTCAGTGGGAACAGTTGGCGGCCTAGCCGAGGGGTCGGGGGTCAGGCCGAGTATAGCAGCAAGCCAGCTTTACCGTCTGGGCACGCGCAGGGCTTGTTGCTGCGTTCGGCCTGAAACCTGAAACCCGACACCTGACACCATACTTTAGCCGCAGAGAGGCAGTGTTACGCCGATATGGAGATCTACCGCGACTACGCGGCCATCTACGCGGCGATTGGTCAGGGTGCCTTCGCTGAGGCGTTGGTGGGCCGCATTCTCGCGGCGCTGCCGACGCCGCCCCGACGTGCGCTGGATCTGGCCTGCGGCACCGGGGCCGCCGCGCTGGCCTTGGCCCGCGCCGGGGCCGAGGTCGTGGGCGTTGACCGCTCGCCCGCGATGCTGGACATCGCCTACGCCCGTGCCCGCGACCACCGGCTGCCCGTGCCCTTCATCAAGGCCGACATACGACACCTGCCGATTGGGCGGGCGGTGCGCCAGGCGGCTGAGGCGGCGGTCTCCCCTGTGACCCTTCACCCGGCCTCGTTTGACCTGATCACTGGTCTGTACGATAGCCTGAACTACCTTACGGGCGACCGCGATTTGGAACTGGCGCTGACTGGCGCGGCGCGGCTCCTTGCGCCTAGCGGTCGTCTGATCTTCGATCTGAATACCGAACACGAGTTTGCGGTCTGGGACGACAGCGACCAAGTCGTTCACGACGACGGCGGCATTCTCGTCTACAATCGCCTGAGCTACGACCACAGCACGCGCCTGGCGCACGGGCGCATCGTCTGGTTTGTGCGCGACCGCGAGCGCTGGTGGCGCGGCGAGGAGACCCATCGCGAGCGGGCGTGGCACGATGCCGAGGTGCTGGACGCCCTTGGTGCCGCTGGCCTGACCCTGGTCGCCCGCCACACCCCGCGCTGGGAGGCGGCCCCGCCTGACGCGCCCCGGCTGGTGTACGAGGCGACACGCTCCAGCACAGCGTAGGCACAGAAAAAGCCCCTGCGATGCAGGGGCTTTTTTACGAACAAAGGTCGCCGGTTCGGTAAGACCTAATGGGTGTCACCAGCGGCGACGCACATACGGTTACTGTCTTGCATGGGCATTACCTCCCTTGCGCCTAAACGGCATTTATGCTTAAAAACGTCCCACGCAGGTACTATACCGAGGTTGCGGGGTCGTGTCAAGGGGTTCGCAACATTCGTCATGGCGGTTGCAAAGTCCGGTTGCCGCGCCTGCCCTCTCCCCCCAGCCCCCTCTCCCAGCGCGGGAGAGGGGGAGCCGAACGCTTCCTACTGCGGAATCTCCCCTCTCCCCTTGTGGGAGAGGGGCCGGGGGTGAGGGGTTTAGCGCGACTTTGCAACCGCCATGCAACATTCGTCACCCCAACTCTTTCCGTAGCAGTTCGCTGGGTGGGCTAAACCAATCGGCCCAGGTGGGCGTGCGACCGATCACGCGATAGCCGAGCTTGAGGTAGAGGTGGCGGGCGTGGGCGTTGCCGACTATGACGCGCAACAGGGCAGCGCGGGCACCCGCCGTACGGGCGTACTGCTCGATCTGCGCCATCATGGTGGCCCCAACCCCCCGGCCACGCTCGCCCTCGGCGACGATCACGCTATAGACGAAGCACTCATCGCGGCGCAGCGACGTTTCGGTGAGGAGGGAGCCGCGCAACATGGCGCTGAACAGGCGCAGCGTGTCGGTGAGGCCCAGCGCACGTGCGGCGACCGCGAAGAGGTTTGGCGGCAGCGTGGCGAGCTGTGGGTCGCCGTTGAGGCGGACGCTGGCGCTGCCAAGGGCGGTGTCAGCCGCATCAACGGCGAGGAAGCGCCCTTGAATGCCCGCGCGCAACTCGTGTTCGATCAGGTATTGGAAGAGACGCACCTGCCCATCACGCGGCCCACGCAGGCCACCGGGCTGCTCACTCTGGTAGAGCTGGACGATGAGGTCAGCGAGCGCCTTGGCGTCGCTGGCCGTCGCTGACCGGAGCGTGACCATCTCGGTCGCCATAGGCGGTGGGGGAGAGCGCGGCGGCGGGC
>CAIWXH010000307.1 GCA_903916565.1 uncultured Oscillochloris sp.
GCCGATCCCTTGGGCTTCGTCAGGCCGACTTTGCCGAGCGGCTGGGGAAGGATCGCTCGACGGTCTCAAAGTACGAGCGTGGGGAGCGACAGTTGTCGCTCTCAGATCTGCTGGAGATTGCTGCGTGCCTTGAGTACCCGCCCCTTCCTCTGCTGCTCAAGCTGCTGCCCCCGTCATCAGTCCCTTCCGGTCTTGAAGAGATCGTGACCCAACTCACGCGAGAGCCCACCCTCGTCGCTGCGGTGCGCCTTGGGTTGTGTCAGGGCACTGTAGCTGCTGAGTGAGTCTGGGTGGATCGCCTCATCGTCTGGCTTTGTTGCCGGCATTGGGCCTGCTGCTCGTGACATCCTGTCCAGCGGTTTTACCGGGGCCGATGTGTGGCTCGCCCCGTCGGTTGGGCCGCCACCCGCCAATCGCTTGCGGGCTCTCGCCTCGCTTCGAGATGGGGCTGGCTGGTAGTATACTCTGCACGGGTAACAACTGGACATCGTGCGAACATTCATGTATACTCCCCATCCTGGGAGACCTGCACAGGGGAGGAGGACTACGATGATCCAGATCAGCTTTACGGACGCCGAGATCGCCGCGTTGGCGTATGAACGCTATCACTACCCTTGTCCCCAAATCCAGAAGCGGATGGAGGTGCTGTATCTCAAAAGCCAGGGATTGGCGCATCAGGAGATTGCGCGCATCTGCCGGATCTCACGACAAACCCTGGTCACCCACCTCCATCAGTATCAAGACGGCGGCATGGAGGCCCTGAAAGTGCGTCACTATCAGGGACAACCGAGCACGCTCAACGCCCACCAACCCACCGTGGAAGCCCATTTTCGTGCCCATCCGCCGCAGACCGTGGCCCAGGCGCAGGCGGTGATTGCGGAATTGACGGGGATTACGCGCAGTCCCACCCAGATTCGTGCGTTTCTGCGCCGGATGGGGATGCGGCTTCGCACGGTGGGTGCCCTGCCGGGGCATGCGGAAGACCCGAAGAAACAGGCCGAACAAGCCACCTTTCAGCAGGAGCAGTTGGAACCGCGCCTCGCGGAGGTTCGCGCGGGCAAACGCACCCTTTTTTTATCGATGCCGCCCACTTCGTCCATGGAGCCTTCTTAGGCTGGCTGTGGTGTTTCACCCGGCTCTTTTTGCCCACACCGTCGGGACGGAACCGCTTGAATGTCCTGGGAGCGGTGGATGCCCTCACCAAAGAGTTGAGTACGGTCATCAATCGGACGACCGTCAACGCAGACACCGTGTGTCAACTCCTCTTGAAACTCGCAACTCGTGGGGATGGCGTGCCCATCACCGTGGTCTTGGATAATGTGCGCTATCAGAAATGTGCGTTAGTCCACCAGTATGCGGCGGCCCTCAACATTGAACTCCTGTATCTCCCGTCCTATTCCCCGCATTTGAACCTCATTGAGCGCCTCTGGCGCTTTGTGCGCAAAGAATGTCTCTATTCCCGCCACTCTGCCACCTTTGACGCTTTTTGTACCGCGATTGAACATTGCCTCGCGACCGCCCACACCGAGCACCGGCTTGACCTCGAAACCTTGCTCTCCTGGCGCTTCCAATCCTTCAAAAAAGTCCAAAATCAAACCGTGTAGAGTATAATTGGGGATCTGCGTGCCTCGGCTACTCCCAGCATCCAGGCAGCAGGGCAGCAACTCCAGTCGGCGACAGGTTAGCTTAACCTGTATGGTTCTAATGGATGGCGCACGGTGCGTCGTCAACGTAGTGCCCTGGAGCAGCGCCAACTGGATACGTAGCCAGGTGCCCATGGTCTGTCCCATGCGGCTAGCCTGTGGGTGCTAACACAGTGCCAACTGGATACGGTATCTAGTTGGCACTGTCAGAATTTTGCGTGCGCCTCGGTGGTATTCGCGGGCGTCCTGATGCGGCGGAATAGCAATTTGCGATGCTCTCGAGCGCCGTCGCCTGCGGATTGCCGTTCGTGGGCGTCCTGATGCGGCAGATTAGGATTCGCTCGAGCCGTGCGGGTGCAGCCGCTTGCGCTGACTGCACTCCCGGTCTGTGCGATGCCGTGCTGCCGTGGTGTTCGCGCCGCCGCACGCTAGTCATGCCCCAGTCGCACGGCGGATCGCTGCGCCATAGGGCGCACATGCCCGAAATCACGGGGCCGTAGACGTTGGGCCTCCGGTCACGAGGGTGTTTTCGCGCTCGTCAGTGGTGTTCCGCCGTATCAGGACGCCTACGAACGACATGTTCCCATCCGCCCCGCGCTCGCTGATCTGCATGGGATATGGGTTTCCCGTATCAGGACGCCCACGAACATCTGTCCCTGTAGATCACTGTACAAGTATTCGTGTTTGTTAAAAAAAAGCGTTTTCCGCATTAGGACGCCCACGAATCGCTATTCGTGGGCGTTTTGCTCGCTGATCTGCATGGGAAGTGGATTTCCCGCATCAGGACGCCCGCAAACACCTGTCCCACGCAGATCACTGCATGGGCATCCTACTTTGCCGTCAAAAGTGGCGTTTACCGCATCAGGACGCCCACGAATAGCGATTCGCCGTCGTTTCGCTCGCTGATCTGCATGGGAAGTGGATTTCCCGTATCAGGACGCCCGCGAACACCTATCTCATACAGATCACTGCACAAGTGTTCTTGTTCGTCCCGCTGTCCCGTCTTGACTCCCGCCACGGCCCACCGCTGCGCGGCACTCGCATCACCTGGATACCGGTATCCAGGTGATCTTCGCCCCTGCATTCGCTCGCGTGCGTTCCGGATTGCGGGGTGCCGGCGCACCCGATGTACCGCATAGCGCGCGGGGTGGCGCGATCCATGCCCTGTCCGCTCCGCGATGACTCCCCCGCGCACGCGGTAATCGGCATGGATCGCGGAGTGACGCGATCCGTGTCACCACCACGCTTCACGTCACCACGCCAGTGCAGCAACGGGGATATGCGGCGGGACGGCGATCAACTGGATACTGGTATCCAGTTGATCGCCGTCCGACCTACCGCCTGCGCCATGGACGGGCAACGCCGCCGGCACCGCCGCGCGAATTCCTACGGATCGCGATCTGACGCGATCTATGGCCCCACCACACCCCAGGCCACAAACGCGGTGGGGTGTTCGCGCATGGCAGGGACACCCGCCCATGGGTTGCTCGTCGTACCGCACGGATCGCGCCGTAACGCGATCCGTGGCCTCTACCCCCACGCACGATGCTGCCGGGTGAGACGGTTCCTGGGACGCCCTGCGGATCGCGGGGTGACGCGATCCGTGACCGCACTGCATGACCACGTCGGTTCGGTGGCACAGGCCGTCGTCTGGTCTGCTCGGTCGCCCATGGGCGCGGGCGTGCATCCGATGACCTGGGCGGATCGCGTCAGACCGCGATCTGGGATGTAACCACAGGCACGCCGAGGCAACCGCATCGCAGCTCGCCACGGCACGTCACCCCGCGACCCGTGGCGTCGCCGGTCGCGGCGCCTGGGACGCCGCCCTCCGCCCTCCGCACGCCCAGCGTGCCAGCGACGCTGGGTGCCATGTGCGTTGGTATGGCACGGATGGCGCACGTACGCCATCGCCGTTAGCAGCGTACCACGACTCGTCTCGCGGTCAAGTCTCCGCCGCATCCGAGGCGTCACGGACGCCTCGGATGCGACTGCTTCCGTGCCTGATCGTCCGTGGATGGTGGTGGTACGCCATCCACGGACGGAATCTTTGCCGTAGGGCAGTGAACGAGCTGGTGATTCACCTGGATACCGGTATCTCGGTGATCGGCCCAGGCAGTGGGTGTCGGCGCGTATCGGCGGTCACACGCGGCGGCATACGGTTGGTCGGTGCGAACCCGTTGAGGCAGGGCGAATGACGGGGGGCGTTGTGCGCGCGACGAAACTGGGCCACCATCCTACTGACGCGGGCGACCATCGCGGTGGGTGTGACCGGATGGCGTGCGTACGCCATCGGCGGCACCATGACTCGTCTCGCCATCATGTCACGCGCATGGTCGCGGCGGCGGCAGTGCGGCTGCGGAGATCTTGCACCCGCATGTCGCGGTATGGCGTTGGTACGCCATCGGCGGGCTGACCCTGGGCGGATACGCCCACTGCTGGGCGTATCGGTGGGTCGACGGAATGCAGACGGGTGGGCGAGTCACGGCAGTGGTGGTGCTCGCGGGTACGCGGTTGGTGGGCACGGATGGCGTGTGTACGCCATCGGCGTCAGGATACCACCATCACAGCGGAGCACGGCCTGAACCCACCCGTTGACCCCTGGGCGTTTGTCCCGTCACACAGATATGGCGTCGGTACGCCATATCTGCACCGCGTTCGGGCTGTGGGTGATGGCTGTCCCCGTTGACGCGGCTCGAACGCATGGGGCGGCTCACGTACGCCCCGTGACCCCGCATCAGTGCGGCGCTCACCATGGCGGTGCGGCGTGGGTGGCGTACGTACGCCACCCGTGTCAACATACCACCGTCCCTTCCGCTGTCACGGCGCATCGTGGCACGATCCCTCCGCCGCGATCAACTGGATACCGGTATCCAGTTGATCGCCGTGCGGCTGCGCCATCGTACGCCATGCGTAGGCCGCTATTGCTGCGCCACGGCTCCCTGAGCGTCCGTCACGTCGCACGAATATGGCGTCGGTACGCCATCCGCAATCCGCCCACGGCCCGAACGCGGTGCGGTTGGTGGTGTGGATTGCCCCAGTGGGCAACCCCTACGCTGGAACCAAGCCATCCCCGCTGACGCGGTGCGACAACCACGGGTGGTTCGCCCACGGATGGCGTGCGTACGCCATCGGCTCGTCTCGCGGTCACGACCCGGCCCACCCGCGTCACCAACGCCGCTGGGTCGATCCCTATCGCCCGCATGTCCATGCTTGGCGTACGCACGCCATCCGTGGGCCGTGGAGCGTGGAGCGGAATGCGAACGGTGCAGGTCACTCCCCGCTGACGCGGGCCGACGGAGGCCGCGACGCCATCCTCGGATTCGCTAGGCCACCCCGCTGATGCGCGGCGATCACCCTGGCGGTGCGGCACGGATGGCGTGCGTATGCCATCGGCGTCAGGATGCTACGACTCGTTCCGCTGTCACGTCACGCGCCCGACGCGTCCTGGCATCGTCTCCCCAGCATCTGCCCATGACGGTGGTGGCCCTGCGCGCACAGGCGACCGCGTTCGCATCCTGCCTGCCGCCGCTGGCCGCCGGCGCGGGCACCCGCCCACCCCCACCAGGCGACCGCGTTCACCTGCCCCTCGGCGGCCTGCGGTGATCGGTCGCGCCGCCGGTGTCATGTCCCATCGGGTCGGAGCGCCCATCGCTGCACCGTGGCCCAGCGGCGGGGTGCATCCACGCCGCATCTATCGCTGCGCCGAACCGTGCGCGCACCCCTGCGCCTATGCCTGCGCCTATGCCTGCGCCTATGCCTGCGCCTATGCCTGCGCCCAGCCCCGCGCATTTCACGGCCTAGCCCCGCGCATAGCCCTGCGGATAAGGGCGCGCAAAACACGCGCTGTATATGCACACAATATGCGCCGAATGGTTCCTGGGAGCAATCGGGCCGCCCCGCCCGGACGCGGCCCGCGCCTCCGTCTGCCGCAGACATAGTATGTACTCTCACTCCCTCCTCCTTCGCGTGACTCGCTCGCTGACTCTGCCTTCTCCTCCCCTGGTGGGACTCTCCCCTGGCGTGGCCGTCGTCGTCGTCGGCTGGCCTGCTCCCTGCGCCACGATGCAGGGCGATGATCCTCGCCGCGATTCGTTGCGTCCGATGCGGGGCGCGACGCTGCCTGGGGGTGGCACGACCCTGGATGGGTGGCACGACCCGTGTTGTGTCGACGCGCAGCGAGCCGAGCGCGAACGGCCAGCGGGGTGCAGCGCGAGCTTGCGAGCGCGGAGCCCCGCTGGCCGGGCGCGTGAGGGGAGCGGAGCGCCGGTTGCGGGGATGGGTGTGAGGCACAGGAATGTCGGCGGCCAGCAGGCGAATGCGACCCCCTGGTGGCTACTGGCCTGGGGGAGCGTGCGCCCCTACGCTGTGAGGGAGGTCGGCGGGCGATGGGGGTGGCGCACGCGCCAGGGTGTATGGCGGCGCGGGTGGAGTGGGTCGGCGGGGCAGCATGGTGGGGGGGGCGGGGCGGGTTCAACTGGATACCCTCTCCAGTTGAACGGTGGGGGGTGGCATGTCCAGAGGACAGCGTTCGCCTGGGGTGTGGGCTGATCCGATACGCCTGACCCTCGTGGCAGTGCGGGCCGAGGGCACCGTGATTGAATATCAGCGGTCGTTGGACTGCAAGGGGCACACGAGCTACCGCCCGGTAGTGCGCTTTACCCCAGCGGGAGGTGAGTTGGTCATGTTTGTCTCGGGGGGTGGGCAGTAGTTTGCCGCCGTCAATTGGGGCAAAGGGTATGATGTTCTATGACCCACACGACCCGCAGCACGCTGAGCTTGAGTTGTTTGTGAGCCTCTGGCTTGGCCCGCTGGCCTTTGGCGGGGTCAGCACCTTCTGAACGATGACGGTGCTGGGATCGAGCATCCGCCCGATGAGGGTCTGGCGGATCTCGATCCGTGTTTCCCAGATGGGGGAGGCGACCTCGCGGGCAATGAGGGTTCCCAGATAGAGAACGAGGTCGTACCCACGCAGGGCCAGCGATCCGGCGGTGTAGCGGCTGACCCGCGCACCGCCTAGATAAAGGATAAACGCCGCGCCCGCAAACCAGGCCGGATGCTGTGTGACGCTGAGGAGGAGGCTGGCCAGCCCTACCCCCAGCATGACGGCGAGCGACAGGAAGAAGCCGAACCGGTGTGGGCGAAACGTGAGGTCGTTGTCGTCAATGGGCATCGCCGTGCTCCTCGTGGTGAACGCCTAGCGCAGGGTGATCGCGGCCAGGATGACGCCGACCAGGATGATCAGCGGGAGGCAGCCAGCGCTGCCCGCCTGGTCGGCGGGAGCCTGCATATAGACGATTTGCGGCGGCTGGACTCGATTAGGGAGCAGGTCGCCGACGGCGGCGAGCAGGACGGCAGCGGCTAGGCTGAGGACGATCAGGTGTTCCATCGTGTCCCTCCGTGGTTTATGGTTATGTGCCTGGCTGTAGTAAACTACGGCGGGATGCGGAGGAGATCGCGCTGCGGTGCGGAAGTAGGGACTCCTGCGGTTCGGAAATTTCCGCATGGGTTTGGTGATATGTCCGCAGCGATGACGCCTAACATAGCCGGGTGAGCAGCGCGTAGCGAGGACAGCATTATGGCAAAGGGCACTGTGGCAAACCGCAACGAGACGTTCGGGCGCCTCCTGAGTGGTATGGTCAACAGCATTGCCTCCTACGAGGGCAAGAGCACGGCGACGGTCGAGGATGAACTGGGCGCTGCCATCCATGTCGTTGGGAAGACGATCCAGCGCTATAAGGCCGGCTATCTCCCCCCGACGGACGAGGCTGTGCGGCTTCTGGCTGAAGCTGCAGTCCGGCGCGGGTTCCTCGGGCGCGAGTGGCTCCAGCGATTTCTTCACGCGGCCCGCTACCCCTTTGCCGACAAGCTCCTCAACGAATTGTGCCCTGCGCTCCAGGTGCGCCCGCGCCCGCCCCGCGTCTACGAGAACTTGCCTGCGCCAACCTACAGCCAATTTGTCATGCGCGAACAGGCATTTACCGAGATGCTGGACGGCCTTCAGCAGCGGAGCGCTGCCGTGCTGGTGATTGGGCTGGGCGGGAATGGCAAAACCAGTTTGGCTCGTGAAGTGGCGGCCTACTGTCTGCGCGATAACGCTGATGCGCCACGTTTCGACGCAGTCGTGTGGGTCAGCGACAAAGATCGACCTGGCACGACGAATCTGAGTGTGGTGTTGGACGAGCTTGCCCGCACCCTCGACTACCCCGGATTCACGCAGTTCGCACACGACGAAAAGCAGCGCGAGGTAGAGCAACTGCTGCGGCGTCAGCGCGTGCTGCTCGTGGTCGATAACTTCGAGACGATCACGGATGGTGTGCTGCTCACTTGGCTGCTACGATTGCCCGAGCCGAGCAAAGCTCTCATCACCAGTCGGGAGAAGCATCGTGCGCTCTGGGGCAGTTGGCTGGTCGAATTACGCGGGATGAGCGAGTCTGAAGCATGGGCGTTGATCACCGAGCGCGCCCGTGTGCTGAAGATTGATCGGCTCGTTGGCGAACGCACCCAACTTGAGCCGCTGCTTGCCGCAACCGGTGGTAACCCCAAGGCGCTGACGATGACGTTGGGCCTGCTCAAATACGAGTACCGCTCACTCCAAGACATAGTTGACGATCTCTACGCCGCACGAGGCGACCTGTTCGATGACCTCTTTGTGCGGGCTTGGGCACTTCTTGATGAGGCGGCGCGTCGAATTTTGTTGGTTGCCACCTTCTTTCCTACAAGCGCCAGTGGGGACGCCCTCCGCTCGACGGCAGACGTACAAGGCTTTGCCTTTGATCGTGCCGTCGAGCGGCTCGCTGACATGGCACTACTCGATGTTCAGCAGACCGATTTGAACCGTTCGCCGCGCTATCTATTGCATCCGCTTGTGCGGGCGTTTGCTGGCGTGAGGCTGACTGAGCAGCCAGGGTTTGAGGATGGGGCACGGGAACGGTGGGCCACATGGTATTTGAATCAATCTGCAAAAGTAGGTCATTGCTGGGATGATCTAAAAAAGCTAACACTGCTTGATGGAGAAGAAAAAAATCTGTTTGCTGTGGCAAGATGGCTGTTTGAAAAACGATATTATAGTAAGGTAATTTCACTTGTAAAAAATATCGGTTATTTCTATCATGTAAGAGGGTATTGGCCTATGCTTATCGAATTAAACACACTCCGTGTAGAATCAGCACGTCAGCTACAAGATATACTTGCCGAAATACACGCCTTATCAGATCGAGTTCAGATGCAGATCATGAGCATGAAAATAGACGAAATCGAAACGGAATTCATTCAACTGAACACCATTGCAGATGGTGTAGATCTGGCCCAAGAAGTATGGGTTGATTATCATCATGCTGTTGCTTCGTATAAAATGGCAAATGGCGATTTACTAGGCGCATTTGAGGAGTTTCAAAAGATAGTTGCTTACCCTGACAAGCTTACTCCTCGGGAATTTGCAAACAACCTACAACGTTTAGGTCAATGCCTGTATCATCTTGGGCAAGTGGAACAGGCACTTCAAATGCTATATAATTCTTTAATTATTGCAAGAAAGCATAACTACACTCGCGGTATAATAGTCGCTCAATACAAAATTGCATCAATAGAAATCGATCATGATGATCTCCTCAGTGCTAATGAACGACTTAGTGAGAGTATTGATCTCGCTGTGAAATATGACGATGCTCGTTATATACCTGAAATTCACCTTGAGTATAGTAGGATATATCGACTAAAAGGAAATATATTAGCAGCTTGTGACGCACTGAAAAGAGCAAGGGATCTCTTTGAGCGTATGGGTATGCGTCGTGAGTTGGCCGAGGCCCGTCAGGCGCTCGCCGACCTAGACACCGGGGTTGCGTCGTCATCAGACGCAGCCCCGGCATAGCCCTACGGCTACCGCTGGCTGAAATAGGGCCGCACCGCCTCGGTGAGCAATGCGATCAGCGGCGGCCACAGCACGTTCAGCGGAATCGCGCCGGGGGCGATCAGCGCGGCCAGGATGATCGTGGCGGCGAGCGTGATCAGGGCGACGATCAGCGTGAAGCGGCGTGCGTCATGCTGGTCATCCTGCGACGGGCGGCGAGGAGTTCTGGATCGGCGCATGGGTCGCCTCCTTTCACGATGCCTTAACCGTGATCAGAGTATGGCCCGTGCTGGCTCGCACATAACCGAGGCCCGTGTGGGAATGTTCCGCATCGGGCTTCGGCCAGAATCCGAAGCCGTCGTCGTCGTACCGTGCGTGGCCGATGCGCCAGCAGCTCGACGGTATCCTTCCAGCGCGCCGATTCCTTCCGGCCCGCTGGGTCGCCGCCCGTTGCCCTGGGTCGCAGCAGGCGGTATGCGGCCAGCGCACCGAGGGCGGTACCAAGAAAGTCGGCGCGCACCCGCATCGTCGGAGCGCCTCGCGCTGATACCCAGGCGCTGCCCGTGCGTTGTCTAGCCCGCCCGTTTGGGCATCAGCGGGTTTCCCGCGTGATCGGCCAGCGGTGGTGTCCAGGCGCTCGGCCTCGGATGGAAGCGACCAACTTCTGAATAGTCTGGCCGACATGCGCCCGGTGCGATCCGTCTGCCTACCCGTTGAGCATCCTCTCTGCACGTTCACATGATCTCCTCATTGTCTTTATATCAGATTCATATCTCTTTGTTACAGTGCGCTTGTATCCACTTCAGTGGTCGTTCGCAGACCACTGGTGGCAGCAACATACATAATCCAGAGGTATCCGATGCAGCAGCGTTTTTTGGTTGGGATCACGGCGTTGAGCCTAGCGGCTGCCGCCGCGTTTGGCGTGAGTCAACACACCACCAGCGTGGTGGCGGCGTCCCCGAGCAGTCTGGTGAGCACGGCGATGCAGCGCGGCCCCGGTAGGCAGGATGGCACCCACGCGGGCGGCCAGGTGGCGAGCGTGAGCGGTACGACCATCACGCTCACGACCCCCGATGGGGCGAGCCATATCATCCAGACGACGACCAGCACCACATTCGATCTCGACGGCAGCACGTCCAGCTTCAGCGCCCTGGCGGCCAAGCAGTTCATCCGTGCCGAGGGGACGACGGATAGCGCGGGCACCTTTACCGCGACCACCATTCACGCCAGCACCACGCAGCCCCAGGGCCGGGGCGGCAGGGGCGGCCCCCATGCGCATTAAGCTTAGGTCGCACAGCTCGCGGCGGCGGCCAAAAAACGCTGGTACAAGTTGGGCTTCTTCCGGCGGGGGTTCATCCGACAGCCGGCCTGAATGGCGCGCACGAGGTCGGCAATCGCTTCAACGAGGCGGCCAGGGCGCCGCATCCCGGTGGCAAGACACACCCAATGCGTGCGCACCGTCTGGGCGGCTTTGGTCATGCTGCGTGCAGGGTCATCCCAACAGCTCACCAACAGCAGCCAGTGTTGCACGATCTGGCCCAATAATCGTCCATAGAGCTCGCACAGCACCCGCCATGGGTTGATGTCACGCACCAGATCGATCTGCCCATGGCTTTTCCACAGCTTGATCAGCAATTCAATTTGCCAGCGGGCCGCCCCAAGGAGCAGGGCCTCGGCACTGGTGAGCAGCGATGCGGGGATGGTGGTGACGAAGATCGACCAGCGGGCGAGGGCAAGGCGGATGGCGCTCACGGGCTCGCCCGCCTCCCGCGCTTCGGCCCGCAGTTTGCGCCGCCGTTCGGCGGCAACCGCTCGTGGCACGGGCACCGTGATCAAGCGTGCTTCAACCTGGGCCGTGCGACCTACCCGCACGGGCAGATCCAGCGGACGACGCCCCCGTGCGACGAGCAGATCACGCAACGACCACCAGCGGTCATCGTCGGTCTGGACCAGCGTGGTCGCCTGCGCCCGTGAGAACCAATACACCCCGCGTGTCTGAAGATCCGCCAATGCCGTCAGATCCCAAAAACCGAGATCCACGATCCGCACCGCGCCGGGCGGCAAGTCATGGTCGAGGGTGGCGTTGCGGTCGGACTCACGCCCATCATGCAGTTGCGGCCCCCGGAGGCGTCCCGTACGGAGATCGAGGGCCAGTTGGAGCTTGAGGGCGGCATTTCCGGCATGGGGTGCTCCGCCGCAGCCAGCCCAGATCGGGGCCAATACCTCGGGCAGGATGATCGTGGTGCTGTCCTGGACGACGACGGCGGGAAAGCGGTCAAGCACCGGCAGCACGACCGGGTCGGCGGCGATCACCCATGTGCATTAACGCTATTTGAACACAGGACGCTCCCTGTGCTACGGTGACGGTTGTAACATCCACCCAAAAGCACATGGAGCGTTCTGATGACGACGATACCACAGATAGCCGCAGCC
>CAIWXH010000308.1 GCA_903916565.1 uncultured Oscillochloris sp.
CATGCCGCCGTACTCCGTGCAACGTGTAAGGCTGCCGTCATGGTACGAGGTGGAATGGGGGGCGTCAACGGGAACGGGTGTGCGGGAGCGACGCCCCGGCGTCGCTCCGTCCGGTCGTGGTAGTGACATACGATGATCGCGATCTCGGTGTTCCTCGCACAAACGCTGATGATAGTATAGCAAGCATTGCTGTGCATTGTCGAACCGGGGCTTGGCTCGGGCGGCGTTTGGTTGCTGCGTCACGCCGTCGGCTCCTATGCCGCCTCGTTGGTCGGCGTGTCCGCTGGTGCATCTGCCGTGCTGCGGGCGTCTCCAACCTCCCGCTGTGCCAGGTCACGCAGCGCGGAGTACAGCTCAATCGGCAACAAGACGCCGGTGGGATACCCCTTCTGCGTAATCACAATGGGCTGCTGCCGCTCCTTGCCGCGCTTGATCAGCGATGCGAGCGAAGAGGCTACCTTGGAGATCGGCACGACCCCGCCGCGCAGATCGACATCGAGGGCTAGGGCGGTCGTTGACGTGGGCATAGATTACATCCTCGTGGGCTACCCGGCGCCTGTCAGCGTGCGGAGCGTGCACTTCAGGCGCGTTCCCACCGCAGAAGCCGTACGCAGACGCCGTGGCAGCATGACAGTGAAAGAAAGCGCTATGCCGATCATACCACGCTTGGTCGCACTGCGTCGTTCTCAGAGTTCCGGCCTGGTGCGGCAGCTACGCGCGGAAGCGTGCGACCTTCGCCCCATTGGCGTCGCGCAGGATGGCGGTGTCGGTGTTGTTCCCCACGGGTTCCCAGCCGTGACCATCGCGCGCGGCCTGGGCCATCGGTAGCCCGCACGCCCGTACGGTGGGACGCGCAGCGCGCAGACGCCCGATAGCGGGCGCATATGTGGGTGGGGAGGGGTGCTATCCTGATGACTGCGGCGGCGTGCTGATGGGTGCAGCCATACGACAAAGATGGTACGCAACGCATGCGTATCAGTGGCATCCGCGTGCTATACTTCCGCTGGTTCAACGCATGGATGTCTGCACGGTGTCTCCTCGTGCGGCAACCAGCCAATCCAGTACCATGGTGTGAGGGTGCGTGTGGATGTTTTTCAGCTCCGTCAGCAGATCATCGACCAGTATGCGGCCTATACCCGCAGCTTTCTCACTATTGCCGATCCGGAGATTACGGCCTACGTCGATCACGCCCTCGCCGAGGGGCGGCTCTGGCCGGACGCGCTGGTGCAGCTCTCCCCCGCGTACACCCAGGCCAGCACGGTGGACGATATGGTCGCCCACGGCGTCCTGCATCCGCTCTGCGGTGACCTGTTCCGCGTCCCTGATGGGGTCGGTGGGCTGCGCCCCCTGCAGCTCTATCGCCACCAGAAGCGCGCCATCGATCTCGCGGCCACGGGTGCCCACTATGTCGTCACCACCGGCACGGGGTCGGGCAAGAGTCTCACCTACCTGATTCCCATCGTCGATCATGTGCTGCGCCACCGCCCCGAGGACGGACGGGTTCGCGCCATCATCGTCTACCCGATGAATGCCCTGATCAATTCGCAGGCCAAGGCAATCGAGCGGTTCTTTGGCGCGGTGCCCGACTGCCCGGTGCGCTTCGCCCGCTACACCGGCCAGGAACACGATGCCGAGAAGCGGGCGATCCAGCAGCACCCGCCGCACATCCTGCTCACCAACTATGTGATGCTGGAGCTGATGCTCACGCGCCCCGACGAGTTCGCCTTTGTGAACGCGGGGGCAGCGGATCTCCAGTTCGTCGTGCTTGACGAACTACATACCTATCGCGGGCGACAGGGTGCGGATGTGGCGATGCTCATCCGCCGTCTCCGTGAGCGCTCGGGCAACCCCCAGCTCACCTGCATCGGCACCAGTGCCACGATGGTCAGCGGGGAGGAGGCCGACGACCGCCGGGCCGCCGTCGCCCGCGTGGCGAGCAGCATCTTCGGCGTGACGCTCCCCGCTGACCATGTGATCGAAGAAACCCTGACCTACGCCGTGCCGCAGTACCTCACGCCCAGCACCGAGGCGCTCCACGCTGCGGTGCGGGCGGATCTGCCCCGTGCCCTCGACTGGCCGACCTTCCAGGCGCACCCGCTCGCCCATTGGATTGAGCAGACCTTTAGCCTGCGCCCCGACCCGGAGGGCACGCTGCGCCGCGCCGAACCGCGCACGCTGCGGCAGGGCGCTGCAACGCTCGCCACGCAGACGGGGCTGCCCGCCGCACACTGCGAGACCCAGCTGCGCCGCTTCTTCGACCTTGGCAGTACGGTGCGGAACCCCGAACACACGCCCGGCTTCGCCTTCAAGCTGCATCAGTTTATCTCCCAGGGCAGTGCCGTCTACAGCACGCTGGATGCGTCGCCCACCCGCCACCTGACCCTGGAGGGCCAGCGCTACATCGCCGGCCCGCACGGCGACCGGCTGCTCTTTCCCCTGGTCTTCTGCCGCGAGTGCGGCCAGCACTATGCGCTCTGTGCCTACGACCCCGAGGCGGAGACGGTCACGCCGCGCCACCCGCTGTCACGCGGCGGCGATGTGGCCGAGCCAGCCCTCGCGGGCTATCTCCTCACG
>CAIWXH010000309.1 GCA_903916565.1 uncultured Oscillochloris sp.
GTACTTTAAGTATAGGGAAGGCTCGTCAGGTCGTCAATATAGATCCTATCCTCGCCCATGGCGGTTGCAACGTCGCCTTTTACCCCTCACCCCCGGCCCCTCTCCCGCAAGGGGAGAGGGGGCTGGGGGGTGAGGGCTGGCGCGGCAACCGGACGTTGCAACCGCCATGTATCCTCGCCCGCCGGGGGGCTGAAGCCCCCGGCTCTTAGTTGCGAAGCCTGCCTTCGCAGGCTCATCAGCGTCGGGGCGCGGCATGCTGCGCCCGTACGGTTCGCCTTCAGCCGCCGGGCGTGCTGTTGACGAGGTTCTGCGTAGCAACGTTGTGCGCGCAGGCGCAGACCCTTGCGCCGAGCGTCAGGGTAGGGGACAATGCGCCCACTGTTCGTCGGCGGGGCGGCCCGCCGCTGCGCCGGGGTGCGCTGACGCACCGGCTCTCTCCCTATGCAATGGCTGCCACGCAACGACGGGGTGCGCTCGCTGCTGCGACCACGGACGGTCGCCGAGCGCAATGTGCGGAATGTGCTGATTGATGGGGTTGGCGTTGGCATCGTGGCTGGTGTTGGCTCGTTCCTCCCGATCTTTCTGGCCCGTCTGGGCAGTTCAAATCTGCTGATCGGGCTACTCACCGCGCTCCCGGCGCTGACAGGTGCCATCTTAGCCGTCGCGGTCGGGCGCTTCCTGGAAGGCCAGCGCAACGTCGTGCGCTGGTACGCGGGCCTGCGCGTCTGGGTACTCTGGTCGTACGCCCTCTTTGGGCTGCTGCCCTTCGTCATGCCGCTGACGCTGGTGCCGTGGGCCGTGATTGTCATCTGGGCCATCGTGACGGTGCCCGGCACCATCGTCAATGTGGCCTTCACCGTGGTGATGGGCGGTGTGGCTGGCCCCAACAACCGCTTCGCTGTCATGAGTCTGCGCTGGTCGAGCCTTGGTGTGGTCACCGCCCTGACGGTGGCGCTGGTTGGTCAGATCCTCGACCGCATCGCCTTTCCCTTGAACTACCAGCTTGTCTTTATTGGCTCGTTCGTGGGCGGCCTGCTCAGCTTTTTCTTCTCACGCTCGATCAGTCTGCCCGACCAGGTGCCCCCGACCGGGACGCCACCGGGGCGTCCCGGCTTCGCACGCTGGGCCAGCGCACTGACCACGGTGGTTCGCACCGCGCCGCCCACCTTCCTGCGTTTCGCCGCCAGCGCCTTCGTCTTCCGCTGCGGCACCGCCATGGCCGTGCCGCTGCTCCCGCTCTACTGGGTGCGAACGGTAGGCGCCTCCGATGCGTGGATCGGGATCATCACCACGGCCAACAGCGGCGTGTTGCTGGTGGCCTACACGATCTGGGCGCTGGTCACCAAGCGCTTTGGCGTGGGCAACGTGCTGCTCGCAAGCAGCTTCGGCCTCGCCCTCTATCCCCTGGCCGCCGCGTCCACCACCTCGGTCGTCCTCTTGACTCTGTTCGCTGGACTCAGTGGCTTCTGCACTGCCGGGAACGATCTGGTGAACTTTGACTTGGTGCTGAGCAACATCCCGGCTGACCGGCAGGCCGGCTATGTGGGTTTCTACCAGACCCTCCAGAACACGGCGCTCTTCATCATGCCCCTCGTGGGCACCGTGTTGGCCGACAACCTCGGCATCAGCGCCGGTCTCGTCGCCGCTGGTCTGCTCCGCCTTGGCGGCGTGGGCCTCTACCTCGCCCTCGGTGTTGGTCGCGTGCCGACAGGCGCCGCCAAGGCGCCGTAAGCCAAGGTTTCAGGTGCCGGGTTTCAGGTATCAGGCCGAGCGCATTAAAAAGCCTTGCGAATGCCTAAACTGTAAAGCAGTTACGAACCTTGCCTAAGGAGAAGAACTATGAACAACTTTATCGATCTGCTCAAGCGTGCCGGTAGCCTCTGGTGGCGGGTGAAGCTGCTCTGGCCGCTGGGCATGTTGGCCGCGCTGGTCGGCTACGGCGACAGCGCCATCAGTGGCAACTTCAACAGCGCACAGAACCTCCGCAGCGACACCGGCTCTGGCGGGATGCCGCTTTGGCTCACGGAGCTGGCCGCGAGTCCGCTGGTGCGGGATGTCCTGCACAACCCCTGGCCTTATCTGCTTGGCCTGCTCGCGCTGCTGGTGGGCTGGGCGCTGCTCGCGGCCATGGTCGGCGCCTTGGCCCACGGTGCGCTCATCCGGGTCGCCGACGTGGCCGACCAGGGCTATACGGCCAACCTGAGCGACGGGCTGCGCGTCGGCGCGGCGCGGGCGCTGCCGCTCTTTCTGCTCAACTTGATCCTGGCGCTGCCGGTGATCATCATTATGAGCCTGGTGCTTGGCGGCTTCGCCCTCATCTTCGTGCGTAGTGTGACCTCGTTCAGCGCTTTTGACGGAGCGACTCCCTCGGGGCCGCTGATCGCCTCGCTCTTTGGGGCCATCTTCTGCCTAATCGGCGTCTTTCTGCTGCTGGCGCTGCTGGCGGCGCTGCTGGGGCTATGGGCGCGGGTGGCGCAACGCGCTTGCGTGGTTGAAGGGCTGGGGCCAGTGGCAAGCCTGGGGCGCGGCTGGCACCTGATGCGGCGCAACCTCGGGCTGACCCTGCTCACCTGGCTGTTCCAGGCGCTGCTCGGCGGCGTGATCGGGTTCGTGCTGGCCCTGCCCGCGCTGGCGCTCAGCTTCCCGCTCATCTTCGCGGTCAGCGAAGGCCGTGCCAACGTGGTTGGGCTGTTCATCGCCCTGATCGGCTACGCCTTCGTCGCCAGCGTCGTGGGTGGCGGCATCCTCACCGCTTTTAACGCGACGCTGTGGACGGTGATCTACCGGGCGTTTTGTGCGCGTGAACCCTCAGGTGAGTAGCGGCAGCACCACGCTAAAGGTGCTGCCCTCGCCCTCGATGCTCGCGACGGCGATCTGGCCGCCGTGCAACTCAACAATCTCGTTGACGACGAAGAGGCCGATTCCCAGGCCGCTAATGCCCATCGCCTCGGCGTTGGTGGCCCGGTAAAAGCGCATAAAGAGCTGATCGCGGGCGCTGGCGGGGATACCGATGCCATGGTCGCTCACCGTCACCACGGCCTTCCCGTTGCCGCACGCCACCTCGATCCGCACCTCGCCGCCGCCAGGGCTGTACTTGATCGCGTTGCTCACCAGGTTCAGGAAGACCTGCTCAAGCCGCACCTCGTCGCCCGTCACCCGCACCGGCGTCTCGGGCGTACTCAGGCTGAGCGTGTGGTTCGTCACGGTCAGGCTCGTCTCATCAACTACGCGGCAGACCAAGGCGCGCAGATCCATCGCTACCGGGTCAATGCTGAAGCGCCCCGACTGAATGCGCGAGGCGTCGAGCAGGGCGGTGATCATGCGGTTGAGGCGCTGGGCCTGCTCGACAATAATCCGCATCGAGCGCAGATTGCGCGGGTCGGCCCCGGTCGTCTGGTCGAGCCATTTCTGAAGCAACTGTGCGCGCCCGAGCAGGGTCGTAAGGGGCGTTCGCAGCTCGTGGGCCGCAATCGAGAAGAAGGTGTCGCGCACGCGCACCGCCTCCTCGGTAACCGCGCGTGATTGCGCGGCAGCGGTGAAGCGCCACAGCTTCTCGATTGACCCCGCCGCCCGTCGTGCCAACTCCTCGGCCAGGGCCAGATCGTTGGGCGTGTAGGCGGGTGCGCCCACGGTGCGCGCCAGCGCAAGCACGCCTATGCCAGTGCCGTTGACGACCAGCGGCACCAGGATCGCCGTCCCCAGATGCAGCGCCTGGATGAGCGCCAGTTGGTCTGGTTCAAGCGTGGTACGGCTGATCTGCGCCTCGGTGAGCGCAGGGATGATCATGGTGCGACCCTCGGGCAGCGCCAGCGGCCCAACCTGCCCCAACGGGGGCGGATAGCGCCGCAGCAGCTCGCGGGCCACCGCCTGCTGTACCGGGTCGGCGTGAACCACGGCGCTCAAACGCACCTGCGGAGTCTGGCCCACCATGTCAATCATGCACCAATCGGCGAGAAAGGGCACGGTCGCCCGTGCGATGGCCTCAAGGCTCACTTGCGCGTCCAGCGCGATGGTCGGTGTTACGCCCAGGTCTGCCATAAAGCGCTCCACCTGCCCGGTACGGCGCTGCGCGGTGATTTCGGTGCCCAGCACGCCCACGCACCATTGATTGTCGGTTCAACAAAGCTCATGCGATCTTCCTCACGGCGAAGCTTTAACGCACGCTCTCGCAACTTCTGTGCCATGTTACATGGGGCTGTGGCGTGCTACGGCCCCCCGCCCGGTGGCTGAAGCCACGGGCTAGCACCTGCAAAGCCCGCTGAAGCGGGCTGCCGAGCCTGCTTCAGCAGGCTTCGTAAAATCTAGCCGGGCGCTTCAGCGCCCCGGCGAACGACGTTGCAACCGTCATGCCCTGCGTGACCTTCGTGAACTTTGTGGTACCAAACCTGCCGCGCATCTCGGTTGCCGTTAGACAAAGTTTGTCGGTACTTTACAGTTTGGCCTCACGCATCGTGCGCTGCTGCGCTTGGCCTGAAACCTGAGACCCAGCACCTGAAACCTTGCCGTTACGGTTTCAGCTCAACCCCAAGGCGACTAAGCTGAACGCGCCGGGTGCCCGACAGGTCGGGGTGATCCTCAAAGCGCGCTCGCTCAAAGTATTGTACGCTCAAAGCGCGCCCGCCCTCAACCGGCTCGGGGGCTGGCTCGCTGATCGGCAAGCCAAAGGTCACTACGCCGCCGCTGCGCTCCCAATAGGTGCGAAACGGCGGGCAGAGGCTGTGATTCGTCTCGGGGAAGTAGCGGCACCCCTGGCGTGGCCCGTCTACCGTTGGCAGAGCGCGCCAATTGACTCCTCGGCGCGTCAGGTACTCGACGCCAAGCAGACCCACCAGCACATCGTTTGGCACCCGGTTCTCGGGGTGCGCCTCAAAGCGGGCGCGCTCGAACCACTGCACCGTGCGCTCCTGCCCGTCGCTGCCCCGCTCGACGCGTGCAGGCGTAAGCGGCAGGCCGTAGATTGCCAAGCCGCCGCCACGCTCCCACGTACGCAAGAAGGCGCCACCGACCGTCTGCCCGGTTTCGGCGAAGCTGCGGGCGGGGCCGCTTGACGTTTGGCGCAGATAGAGCGGGCGCTCGCCGATGCTCAGGCGAGCGCTGGTGCCGCCAAGGGCGCGCTCGGCACCGTCACGCTCAATCAGCGTCGCGGTCTGTTTCGGCGTCAGGGCCATGTCAAGCGTGCGCTGGCCGTTGAGCGACCAGAGGACATCAACCGTGCCGCCGTCGGGGAGGCTAAAGCGGTAGTCGGCGACCGTGCCGGGCTTATGCGCTGGCCCGCTGCCCTGGTAGCTGGCAAACTGAAGCTGCGCCACCAGCACACCGTAGGCGCTATAGGCTGGCTTCGGGCGCAAATCGTCGTAGAGGATCGCCGCTGGCCCCCACGGCTGCTGTGCGCCGCCGAACTTATCTTCAAGCTGGAAATAGCTGACGTGCTGCACGCCCACAGAAGCGGCCAAGACAAAGGTGCGGAGCATATAGTCAGCCTGCTGATCCTCGCTCTTGGCAAACTGCGGGGCGCATGCGCCGCCGCAGGTACTCCAGCCAATCTCAGTGACCCAGATCGGCTTGCCGCCGCCGCGCGCCGCCGCCCAATTTTTTGCCAGAGTGAGGCGACCGGGCACCGTCACGTCGAAGTGTTCACGCGGGTTGATCAGCGCCGGGTCATCGGGGGCGTGGTCAATCAGCCACGGGTGCAGCGACAGCACATCGAAGCTATCCCAGCCCGCCAGTTCGACCACGCGATCCATAAAGGCACCCTGGCCGACGCCATCAAAGACATAGACGCCGCCATTCAGCACCAGCGCCGTCGGGTCAGATGCCTTAATCGCATCGTGGGCCTTGCGAAGCATCTGCGCGTACGCGCCGGGGTTGGCCCGTGGCAGCCACGTGCCGTCCATATCCGGCTCGTTCCAAATTTCCCAAGCGGCGACCCGTGGCGAGCCGGGCGCGTCCTGATAGCCATCGCCGTCGTAGCGCTCGACCACGCCGGCGGCCCAGCGGGCGTAGGCGTCCATATCAGTTGGTTGACACCAGTACGCCGGTTGATTGTTCGCCTCGGCATAGGCCACACACGCCGGGTCGCGGTACTGCTCGGGCGTGGTCAGCAACATGCCAATAATGCCGATACCCGCGTCGGCGAGCAACGCCAGGCGCTGATCATAAAAGCCATTCTCCGCCTCGCGGCCCCAACAGGCCCAGCAGATCTCCTCGCGTGTCCAGCGGGCGCCGATTGGCCCGGCGAGACTGACCAGCGCCGCCGCCTCGATGTCGCTGCGTTCGCGCCCGGTGATGTACATATTTAGGCCGAAGAGCGAGGGCGGGACGCCGGGCTGGCGCGTGGCGGCCCGTGTCGGGGTGGCGAGGACAGACGGCAGCAGCGTGACGAGCAGCAGCAGCAGGGCGAGACGTGGAGCTATGTAGCGTATCATCGGTCGTTCGATTGGGTTTCAGGTGGCGAGTTGCAGGTTGCAGGTCGAGTGTAGCAGCAAGCGCTGGGTGTGCCGAGACTGGTAAGCGAGCCTTGCCTTGGCTCAACGCGGGGAAATGGCGGTGAAGGGCGGTGCGTTAGCGCGGAGCGATTGTACCATAGGCGGGGCCAACCGCACCCGCCATGGCCCCTGCTA
>CAIWXH010000310.1 GCA_903916565.1 uncultured Oscillochloris sp.
CGACTATCGGCGCGGGGCAGCTCGCGGGCCAGCACGCGCTTGTAGCGGCCCACGGCTACGTCGAGACAGCGCGGGTCGGTTTGACTGAGCGCCATGTCAAGGTCGGCACCAGCCAACTGAAGTTGCTGCATCCCCCAGGCCGACTCGTCGGCGAGACGCGGGTCGGCCATCAGATCCAGGGCCGTGCGGGCAACCTCCTGAAGCTCGGTGAGCGGCTGAGCCAGCTCATCCCAAGCCGCCGGGTTCTCGACCAAACGCCGCCGGTCACGCGCAACGAGGTTGAAGGGCCGTTCAAGTGCCTGAAGCGTGTCGTGCAGCGCTTTGTACTGGTTGAGCAGGCCGATCTGGTCGCGGGCCGCGCTGAAGATCGTGCGGAACTCGGCCAGCTTTTCGCGCACGCCGGGGGCGCGAAGCTGGCGGGCCAATTCGGCCAGCCCGTCGGGCAGGGCGGGTGGTGCCGCCACCACGGATGTCGCCGTACCGTCGTTCCACAGCCGCCCGTCGCGCACCTGCATCAACAGCACCGGCATCCACCAGGGCTGATCGGCGGGCAAGTCGGCGCGGGCCAGCGCCAGGGCACGGTCGATCTGCCCATCGGCGACCAGCATTTTGAAGAACGCGGGCATCAGCCGCTCGGTGGTCTCAACCGGCATATCCCCCTGCATCGCAAGCACGGCGGCCACCCCGGCACGGGCCAAGGCGGGGCCAAGCGCACGCAGCGCGTCTGGCTCATGGCTCGTCCCGGCGCTTTGGCACGCGCTGAGGACGATGAGCAGCGGGCGCTTGGTGGAAGGCAGATCGGCAATGCGGCGCACCAACTCGTCGCTCGCCACGCGGCCTGTGCGCTCATCCTCGCTTTCCAGCCAGAGGAACGAGCGCCCTTCGACGATGCTGCCGTGACAGACGAGGTAGAACACGCTGTAGCGGTCGCCGTCACGCAGCGCGGCGATGATGCCATTCAGCGTGGCGGGCGGCTGGCCGACATCACGCCCCAGCACCGTGAGCGGCACCGCGCCAAGGGCATGCGCGATGCGCGTCTGTTCCGCCTCGGTGCCAACGGGCGCAAGGTTGAATGCGCCCAGGTCGGGCGGGTTGGCAATGGCGGCCAGGGCGCGGAGCGTCGGGCGCTGGCCCTGGCTCACGCGGGCGAGGTCGGCGGCGTCGAGGTAGCGCGAGAAGAGGACGCGCTCGGAGCGGCAGAGGCGGCGGTCGGCAGCCGGGTCGTGCAGCGTCTCCCAGCGCAGCGTATGCAGCGCATCGGCGCTGGGGTCAATCCGCAGGCGCACCCGTATGGCGACGCCCTCACGTTCAGCGGGCGCCGTCGCTTTAATCCAGCCTTCTCGTAAGCGCTGGTCGCTAAACACTTGGGCCGTAAGCGCACGGCCATACGCCTCAGCATCAGCGGCGAGCAAGCGCAACTCGTCAGCTTTGAGCGCCGCCGGGACACCAAGCGCTAGCTCGCTCTCGCGGCGGCTCGCGGGGTCGCGCAGGCGCAGATCAGCGACGTAGGCACCGTCGCCCAGGGCGCGCAGGGTCAGTTCAAGCTCGGCGTGAGGCATGGGGAAATCGGGGATCGCTAGACGCGCCGGAACAACTGGGGGCATGATAGCCGCATGAAGGGGTGCTGACAAGGTGACGCACGCCAAGCGCATGGTGGTTGCAAGATCTAGCCGGGGGGCTGAAGCCCCCGGCTAGATCTTGCAAAGCCTGCCTTCGCAGGCTCAGCAGCCCGTGGCTTCAGCCACCGGGCGGGAGGCCGCAGCACGACTTTGCAACCGCCATGGCGCCAAGCGCACCGTAGCCAGGCTTGGC
>CAIWXH010000311.1 GCA_903916565.1 uncultured Oscillochloris sp.
CTCAGCCAGCAGGCTCAGCCAGCAGGCTCAGCCAGCAGGCTCAGCCAGCAGGCTCAGCCAGCAGGCTCAGCCAGCAGGCTCAGCCAGCGCCCGTTCGTTGAGCTTGTCGAAGCGAACCGCATGTTGTCGGGGCGCAGCATGCTGCGCCCGTACGGTTCGCCTCGTGGATGACTAGGATTGCGATAAACGCCTGGGCTGCAAAGGGATGGGGTGCCATGCCGCTGCAACAGATCATGATGCTGGGGGCCTACGGCCAGAATAACCTGGGCGATGATGCGCTGCTGGAGGTGTGCCTCGCACAGTTGAGTGCGTCACGTCTGGTGGTCAACTCGGCCCAGCCTGAGCAGACGCGGCGGCGCTACGGGGTTGATGCGGTGGCGACCTATAGCGCCTGGCCGCGCTTGCGCCGCCCGCGTGCGCTCTACCGCTCGGACGCGATTGTGTTTGGCGGCGGCAGTTTGCTGAAGGAGATCGAGGGCGGCACGCTGGCGCGGCTGCTCTATTTCCTGCGAATTTTTCTGGTGCTGATCTTCGCCCGCCTGCTCGGGCGACCGACCGCGATGCTCGGCGTCGGCATCGGCCCGCTCAAGCACCCGCTCTACCGCTGGCTCTCGCGCCACGCCGCGAACCGGACTGACCTGATCTGCGTGCGCGACCACGAGTCGCACGATCTGCTGGTGGCAATTGGCGTGCGCCGCCCAATCTACACCACCGCCGACCTCGTCTTCAGCTTGGGCAAAGGTGACACGGCGAACGCCGCCAATGAACCACCGTCGGCGCACGAACCGACGGTGGTGGTCATCCCGCGCTACTCGCTGAGCGCCGCGCAGGTGACGGCGCTGGCGGCGGCGTGCGATCATCTGGCTGAAACCTACGGTGCCCGCGTGCAGCTTATGCCTTTTCAGACCGGCTATGTCGCTAAATATGACGACCTGACGGTTACGCGGGCCGTGCTGGCGCAGATGCGCCACGCCGAGCTGGCGGAGGTGCTGGTGCCGGAGACGCCGCAGGCGGCGCTGGCGCTGATTGGGCGGGCCGATCTGGTGCTGAGTACGCGCCTGCACGGGCTGATCTTCGCGGCGATCCGGGGCGTGGCGATGGTCGGCCTCGACTACGAGGTCAAGGTACGCAGCTTTATGGCTGAAATTGGTCAGGCGGCAATGAGCGTCTCGCTGGACGACCTTGAGGCGGGACGGCTGCCGGCGGTGCTGGATAGAGCCTGGGCGCAGCGTCACGCCGCCAGCGCAGCCATTCGCGACCAGTTTAGCCACCTACGCACCCGCAGCCAGCAGAACTTTGTCCACTTCACGGAACTTGCAGCACGCCCGCGCCAGAGCGGTCTTATCGGCGGCGGGGCGCTGCTGCTCGCCAGCATGACGATTGTCAACGCCGGGAACTACCTGTTCAACCTGGTGCTGGGGCGCTGGCTAGGGCCGGCGGCCTTCGCCGACCTGAGTCTGATGATCACCGCGTTCCTAATTGTCACCCTGATTACGGCGACGCTTCAGACGATCAGCGCCAAGTTTGCGGCGATGTACGCCGCCGATGGCGATACGGCGCGGGTACAGCTTATTCGGGCGTGGCTGGGGCGCTGGGCCTGGGGACTTGGCGGCGCAACCCTGGCCGTCCTCGCCATCGGTGCCCCGTTCTGGCAGCAGTTTTTTCAGACCACCTCGCTCTGGCCCTTCGTCATCCTCGGCCTTGGATTGCCGTTCTACTACGCCCAAGGGATCGACCGGGGCGTGCTGCAGGGCGCAACCCGTTTCACGGCGCTGGCGCTCAGCTACCAGGTTGAAATGTGGGCGCGTCTGATCTTCGCGGTGGCCTTGGTGGCGCTCGGCTGGTCGGTGAACGGCGCGGTCGCGGGCGTCACCCTTTCGCTAGTGGCGGCATGGCTGGCGGCGGCATGGCCGCTGGGCGGCGTGCCCCGGCGACCCATCGGGCCGGGGCTGCGGCCCGCCGAACGGCGGGCGATTGCGGCCTTCGCTGGCCCGGTGGTCGCGGCCCTGGTGGGCCAGGTGCTGATTAACAACAGCGACATTCTGATTGTCAAACACTTCTTCCCATCTGCCGAGGCCGGTCATTACGCGGCACTCGCGCTGATTGGACGGGTGGTCTTCTTCGCCACGCTCTCGGTGGTCGCGGCGATGTTTCCGATTGCCGCCCAGCGCCACCAGCGCGGCGAGGCGCACCGGCACCTGCTCTGGCTCGCGCTGGCGCTGGTGGCGGCGGCCTCGCTGGCGGTGATCGGCGCGGCGCTGCTCTTCCCCGCGCTGATGGTGCAGCTACTCTTTGGCGCGGCCTACCTGCCGATTGCGCCGCTGCTCTGGCTCTATGCGGCGGCCACCATGTTCTACGCCCTGGCGAATGTGGTGATCAACTACCGCTTGGCAATCGGCGACGGCGGCGGCAGCGCACTTGTGGTGGCCGCTGGCATGGCCCAGGTGGTTGGGCTGTGGCTCTTTCACGCCAGCCTCGATCAGGTGGTGATGGTGCAGGTGATACTCATGGCCGTGCTACTCGCCGCCCTGATCGGCTGGGACGGGTGGCTGGCGCGGCGGCAACGGCCCGCACCCGCTAGTCCTCGGCCCCTCGCCCCCGGCCCCTCGCCCACGCGGGGCGAGGGGAGATTCCACCCATGGATCCGTCGCGGTTGGCGCACGCTGCTGCTTGGCGGGACGACCCTGGCGGTGCTGCTGCTGATGTGGCAGATTGCGGGGGCGCAGGGGTCGCGCCCTGGCAACCCGGCCCAGGCCCAGGTAATCAACATTATGCCGGCGCTGCGTGACAGCGAGGCCGAACAGGCCGCCGGTGCCTACATCCCCGGCGTCGGTGCGGTCTTCAGCCTCGATCTCCTACGCGGGCCGAACGCCTGGCCGAATAAGCCGGCCTACGATGGCGTGCGCGACTGGGCGGTCTATCTGCTGGGGGCGTTTGCCCCGAAGCTCGATGCGGTGCCGCCCAACGAGACGATTGCGATCTCGGTGCGCTACTACAACTTCACGAGCCGGGACTACCACCAGTTGGTGATTAGCTGCCGCGCTGCCAACGCCGCCGACGGCGCGACCTACGCGATCTGGCACGACGGTATGGCGGTCAACCCACGCGCCGAGCAGCTTGACCAGGGGGGGAAGTAGCGATGAGCAGCCCTGATCTCTCGCTTGCCGATGCGGGTGAGCGGCGCGTGCGGCTGGTTGGTCGGCTACGCGCCCTTGACCTGCGGGCCGTCGCCGTGGTGCTGGCGATCTTCGTCACCACCCGGCTGCTGCTGCTGCTGGTGATCTTCCTCTCGTCGGCGGCGATCCCGATGCCCAGCGGCAGCTTCGGCTACGCCAGCGCAGACAACATCGTGCTTGATGGCCTGATCCGCCACGATAGCTGGTGGTATGTCGGCATTATCGAGCATGGCTACACCATCGGCGACGTGGCGACCGGCGTGCAGGGCACGGTGACTTTTTTTCCGCTCTACCCGCTGCTGGTCAAGGGCGTCGCCGCGCTGACGGGCGATGTGTTTGTCGCTGGCGTGGTGGTCTCGCAGGTGGCATTTTTGGCCGCCCTCGGTTTCTTGTACGGGCTGGCTCGCCGCGAGTACGACGATGAGACGGCGGCGCGGGCCATCTTCTATTTGGCCGCTGCGCCCTCCGCCATTTTCTGCGCGGCGATGTACACCGAGAGCCTGTTTATCGCGCTGGTCTGCGCCACCTTCTACTTTTCAGGGCGGCGCATGTGGGAATGGGCAGCGGTGGCTGGTGCCCTCGCTGCTGCGACGCGCAACACGGGCGTACTGCTGGCCGCCGTGATTGCGCTGGAGGGATTGAGCCAACAGGGTTTGCACCTGCGCCCCGAGCGCATGTTTGGCGCGACAGCGGCGACCACGGCGCGGCTGTGGCGCACGCACGTGGGCCGTCAGGCGCGGGTGGTGCTTGCCAGTTGGCCGAGCCTGCTGGCCGCCTGCTATGTCCCGATTGGGCTGGTGGCCTACATGGCCTTTCTCGGGCTGACCTTCGGCGATCCGCTGGGCTTCATCCACGCCCAAGCGAGCTGGGGGCGCTCGACGGGGGCGGGCAGCATCTTGGGGCTTGGGTCGAACATCACCACGAATCTTAATCTGGGCGACAACATCTGGGCGGGCCAGATCAACACGCTGACGCTGCTGAACCTGCTGGCGACCCTGGGGTTCGCCCCGCTGGTGCTGATGGCGGCGCTTAGGCTGCGCCCAGCCTACGGCGTCTACGCGGCCCTGACTTTTTTCGCCCCGCTGAGCACTGGCTCGATTGGCAGCATGGCCCGCTACATTCTGATGCTCATCCCCTGCTTTCTGCTCTTGGCGGTCTGGGGGCGGCGCAGTTGGGTTGACCGGCTGGTGCTGGGGGTATTCCTGCCGCTGACGGCCTACTTCGCGCTGATGTTTTCGCACTGGTACTTTGTGGGGTAGGGGTCAGGGGTCAGTAGTCAGCGGTCAGTGGTCAGGCTGAGCGCAGCAGCGAGTCTTGCAGATGCCTACCCTGTAAAACATCCATTTGGAGACAACGATGATCTCACGCCTACCGCTTCGACAGATTTGGAACTGGTGCAGTGGGCTGCGCCGCTTCCGGCTGCCCCGCTTTCTGGTCAGCGCTGTGCTGCTTGGTGCGCTTGCCCTTGGCGGGGTGCTGGCGCTGCGGGCGCTTCAGCCAGCCGCCCCGGCGCAGATTCTGCCCGGCCAAGCGTTAGCTTGGGAGATTGCCCGTGCGGCGGGGCGCTCGGGCGAGGTGCAGGCTGCCTCGGGTGCCTACCTGCCGGGTGACCGGCTGCTGCTCTACACGCGCACCGGCCTGACCGACCAGACCCGCGTGCGCTCGTGGGCGGTGGCCCAGCTTGGGCCGTTTGCCGAGCGGCTGGCAAAGCTGTCAGCGCGTGAGACGCTGACCTGGGTGATTGACTATGGGGCGGCCCCCGGCGCGCAGGAGACGCTTACGGTGCCGGTGGGCCGCGCCGCTGACCCGGCCTACTACCGCTACGTCAGCGCCACGCCGGGGCTGTTTGCCGAGACTGGCGCGGTGGCCGCGAAGCCTGACGCCACCGCCAAGCCATCTGAGGCGACTGCGAAGCCGGACGCCACCGCCAAACCGGACACCACCGCCAAACCTGACGCCACCACCAAGCCAACTGGAGCCAGCGCCGTGCCTACGACACCAGACGGACAGGCGCTGCTGAGCACAAGCTTTGACGAAAGCGGCGGTGCCCCGAGTGTCTGGCTGCCGCTCTCTGGCAGTTGGGGGATTGTCGGCGGCATCTACAGCCAGAGCGACAACAGCGGCTACGACTTTATCAGCATGCTGAATCTTGCGCCCCAGACGGACTATCGTCTGGCGGCAAAGCTGCGGCTTGGCGAGGGGCAGATGGGCGGCGGGTTCATCTACAACGCGCCAAGCACGACGACCCGCGCTGGCGCGCAGAATGTTGATTTCGACCAGCAGGGCGGCTTTCTGCGCTGGGGGCGCTACGACGATAAGGGCGCCTACGTCTACCAGGGCGGTCTTGCGATTACCAAGCCAATTAGCGACGGGCAGTGGCACGACCTCAGCCTCGTCACGCACGGCGGCTCCAGCGTCGTTTCGCTCGACGGGAAGGAGATCGCCACGATCACGAATGTGAGTCAGGCTGGGCACGTCGGTCTGCTCACCTCGGTGACCAAGGTGGACTTTGATAGCGTTCAGGTGAGCGTGTTGTCTGCGGTGTCGGGAGTGGCCGCACCCGCCGCTACCGCCACCGTGACACCCACTGTCACGGCGTCGTCGGTCATCACGGCGTCGTCCGTCATCACCACCAGCTTCAGCGACGACTTCGCCGACGGCGACACGAAGGGCTGGCAGGTGCTCAGCGGCACCTGGCAAAACCTCCAGGGTGCCTACCAGCAGAGCGACCTGACCGGCTCCGACATGGGCAGCGTCACGCTCTTCCAGAGCGGCAGCTTCAGCGCCACCGTGCGTTTCCAGTGGATCGACGGCGATATGGGGGCGGGGCTGTACTTCAACATGGACAAGCGCGACAGCAAGAGTCGCAGCCAGATGATCAACTACACCCAGGGCGGGACGGCGATCCAGTGGGGCCACTTCGACGATGGCGGCAACTTCACCTTTGAGGGCAGCACCCCCGTGCCCGCTGGCAACGACGGCGCGTGGCACACCCTCGGCCTTAGCGTGGCGGACAGCACGGCGACCTTCAGCCTGGACGGGGCGGAGATCGCCAAGGATGTGCCGCTGACCTACGCCAGCGGCTACGTCGGGCTGCTCGCCAGCCACAGCAAGATCGCCTTTGATGATGTGCAGATTGCGGCGCAGTGAGAAGGTGTCAGGTGTCGGGTTTCAGGTGTCAGGCCGTGCCCTCCACGAATAGAGCAATTCCATTGCAGTCACTCGCCGGGGGACTAAAGTCCCCGGCTCTTGGTTGACGAAGCCTGCCTTCGCAGGCTCAGCGAGGCCGCGCAGGCGGCCTTCGTCGCACGTAGCCGGGGGCTTCAGCCCCCCGGCGGGTCTCTAGCACAATAGAGGTTAGCCAGTATGCGACTCCAACGTCTTCGCCCGCTGCGCCCCGACGCCATCGCCGTGCTGGTGCTGGTGCTGTTGCCGCTGCTCGTCTTCTGGCAGGTCTGGGCGACCAACTCAGCCGACCGGGTGATGTTCGGCGGCGACATTCTGATGGGCGCCTACCCGACACGGGTCTTTGTCCACCAACTATTTAATAGTGGCGCGGCACCGCTCTGGAACGCCTACCAGCTTGGCGGGATGCCGCTGCTGGGCGATATTCAGGTGGCGCCCTACTATCTGCCGAACCTGCTGCTTGATGTGCTGTATCGCGGGCGCGACCTTACGTACATCAGCTTCGAGCTGCTGGTGGTGGCGCACTACGTCCTCGGGGGGCTGTTCTGCTACGCCTATCTGCGCGGCCTCGGCGTGAGTCCGATGGCGGCGCTGGTGGGGGCGATTGGCTTCCAGTTTAACGGCTTCTTTGTGGGGCACCGGGGCCACTACAACATGCTGGCCGTCGCGACCTGGCTACCGGGCGTGCTTTGGCTGCTCGACCGTAGCTGGCGGGCGGCGGGCCGCGTGCCTGCGCTGGCGTGGGCGGTAGCGGCGGGGCTGGCCCTTAGCCAGATGGTGATGGCCGGACACCCCCAGGCGATCCTCTACTGTTCGCTGCTGATCGTCGGCTACGCGGGCTACCGCTGGGCGGGCGACCTGCGCCTGCCAGCGGTGGGCTGGGCGGTGCGCCTGCGGGTGCCAATGCTCTTTGGTGTCGCCGGGGTTTTGGCGGCGGGCAGCGCGGCGGTGGCTTTGTTGCCCGCCATCGAGCTGCTTGGTCGCTCGCGGCGCAGCGAGCTGTCGTACACTTTCGCCGAGCAATACTCGCTGATGCCGCGCAACCTGATCGGCCTGCTGGTGCCGGACTTTCTCGACTGGGGCGGCACGGAGTATCGCATCTACGCGGGCGTGCTGACCCTGGTGCTGGCCGTCGCGGCCTGGGTGGTGCCGGTGCGGGCGCGCCCCGAGCGGCGCTTCTTCACGCTGGCGGCGCTGCTGGCGCTGATCACCGCCCTGGGCGGGTTCACCGTGCTACACGGGATGATCTACCGCTTTGTGCCGGGCTTCGCCTCGATCCGGGTGAGCGCCCGCGCCTTCTACATCGCCAATCTGGCGCTGTGCGTGCTGGCCGCCTTTGGCACCGAAAGCCTGATCAGTACGCTGGCGGAGGTGGAGCTGCGGCGGCTGCGCGGGCTGGCCCGTGGCGCGGGCGCGCTGCTCGCCACCGGGCTGCTGGTTGGCATCGGGCTGTACGCGCTGTTGATCAGCAACTACCATCCGGTGGGCGAAGGGTTTTTCTTCGCCGAGAATCTCTTCAGCCGCGCCCCTTCTGCCGACGCCTACACGATGCTCACCCAGACGGCCAACGCCTACGGCGTCTTTCTGCTGCTGCTGGCTGGCGCGGTCGCCCTGATTTGGGCGCGCAGCGCAGGGCGTTTGAGCGGGCCGGGCATGGCGCTGGCCGCCACGCTGCTGATGGCGCTCGACGTGACGACGTTCGCGCCCTATCACGACACCATCGCGGCTGACCCGGTGACGGCGCGCTTTACGGTGCGGAAATACGCGACGGGCCTGCTCGATGCGCCCTGGAAGATCACCGACCAAGACGCGCTGCTCGCCGCCCTGCGCCGCCTACCCCCAGGCGTGCGCGTGGACAACACCGCCGAGGTGCTGCCCGACAACTATAGCCAGGTTGACCGCATCCCCTTCGCCACCGGCTACAACGTCCTCGACATTGCCGAGCGTTTCCAGATGCTGACTGAGTGGCCGAACCTGGGCGACACCACGCGCCGCGATCTGCTTAATGTGGGCTATGTGCTGACGCTGCCCGACGCCACCGATGCGCCGGAGCCGGGGGCCAAGCTGCTGCTCAAGAACAGCCAGGGCCAGCTCTGGGAGCGGGCGCAGCAGCCGAGCTACGCCCAGTTCAGCACGAGCCTGCGCCCCGCCGCTACGGCGATCACGCTGAACGGGCTGCTGAGTCGGCCCGGCGTGGCGCCTGACGCGCAGCCGTCGGTGACGGTCGAGGGCGCACAGCTTCACACGATTTTGCGCCAGCTTTGGCCCGAAGCGGTGGACAAGCCGCTCTACGCGATTGGCACGACGGGCGTGCAGAGTCCGGTGGACATTGGCGTGTTGGCGGGCGGGCCGATCCAGTACAGCGCGGTAATCGTCGATGGTGTGACGGTCACGCCCAGACAGCGCGGGATCGTGCTGGCCCTGATCGACCCGGCCAGCGGCAAGCTCATCGCCGCCAACGGCTTCGACACCTACGCCTCTAGCGACGAGAGCGCTCGCATGGCGGCCCTAATCAGCTCCGCCGCCGACGGCACGATCATCGCCCTCGCCACGTATGACGAGGGCACCGTCAGCCTGGGCGACGTGGGGCGGGCCGCCATCGCCAGCCTCGGGGCGAAAGTTGATCTGAAGGGGCAGACCGGCGCGGCCTACGCCCTGGTGGGCGTGAAGGGCGCGGCAGCGGGCAGCGCCCTGGAGCAGATTGGCAAAACGGCGGTGACGCTCGATGTGGGTGTGGGGGCGCTGCCGACCCAGCCGGAGGCGCGGTTCACCAGCAGCTTGTTGAGCTACCAACCCGACCAGATCAGCCTGCTGGTGCAGAACAATGTGCGCGGCCTGCTGACTGTCAGCGAGAGCGTCTATCCTGGCTGGGATGCATGGGTGGACGGCCTGCCCACCACGACGCTGCGGGTCAACGGGCTGCTGCGCGGCGTGATTCTGCCGCCCGCCCTCGACGGGCACCCCCACGAGGTGACCTTCATCTACCGGCCTATGAGCGCTCGGCTTGGGGGCGCGCTCGCGCTGTTCTCCCTGTCCCTAAGCGCAGGCGTCCTGTTGGCCCTCGCGGTGTCTGCGCTGCCCCGGCCAGCCTGGCGTCGCCGTCGCCGCCCGCAGCCGGTGCTGCTGCTGGGCCACGAGCCAACGACAGGCGGGGAGAGTTAGACAAGGTTTCAGGTGTCGGGTTTCAGGTTTCAGACTGAACGCATCAGCAAGTCCTGCGTGTACCCAAACTGTAAAGGCACTACCGCAAACGTAACGCGGCGACGCATATTAGTGCCTGCAAAGACCTGTCAGGTGCGTGTACCTTGTGTGAAAGGTCACCACGATTTCTTCGACAAACCGACCAACAGCCGTCGGAGCACGGACACCGCACAGTGCGGATGAACTGCTCCCGCTAGACCGGTCAGGTGCGCGCACGGGCGCACCTGCGTAGGTACGCGATCATCCGTTGCGCGCACCTGACCGGTCGCTAAACGGCGGTCGTGCGGCCTTGGCACGATACGATGTGGCCCCACCGTCGCCGCAACGTATTATCTGACAGGTCTAGGGGGTCTTCCGACACCATTGGCCCGCCGACCATCAGTTCCTCAGGGTGACATGAATCCGATAACAGCGTACCTTCTGCTCCATTGCCATTTGCCTATCAAAAGTAGAGTCTGCCATGCAACCTTCACCATTGCTCCGCCTTGCGCTGGTGGCGCTGACGCTGCTGACGCTGCTGCCCACACACGCCGCACATGCCGCGCAGCCTGTGGCGAATGCGGTCGGCCCCGCCATCACCATTGACCAAACGATCACCGAGGAGCCGCTGCTCGGCGGGCGGGTCGCCTACGCCATCCAGATCCACAACCCGGCACCCACCCCCGTCGCCGACCGTGGCTACAATCTCACGCTTGCCGATACGCTGCCCGCCGGGCTGCGCTTCGTCAGCGCCGAGCCGCCCCCGTCGCTGGTCGCTGTCCAGCCTGATGGCAGCACCCGCGTTGCGTGGGACAACCTCGCCGACCTAGAGGCGGACGAAACGCTCGCGCTGGCGCTTACCGCCGAACTGGATACGAGCCTCGGCCTCGGCGTACCTTTCACCAACGCGGTCGAGGCCGCGCTTAACACGCTGCCCGACAACAGCGGGGGCTGGATCAGCGCGACCCACGCCCTCGTGGCCCGCCCGCAGGCGCTTGACTTGGAGGCGACCGTCGAACAGTCAACCAGCGGCCATCAGGTGAGTGGCGCGGGTGAGTTGGCCGATGCGCCGGGTGCTCGCGTCGGGGCTGACTGGCCCTACCACTACCGCCTGAGCGTGCGGAACAACCGGGGCAGCGGCACCTCGGCGGTGAGCGTGACCGCAACCCTGCCGCCGGGCGTCGCCTATCTCGGTAGCCCGAGCATCAGCCCGAACCCGACCGGCGCCAGCCTCAGCCCCGTACTTACCCTTCAGAGCGACGGCGCGCTGGTGCTGCGCTGGCCCCTTGGCGCACTGACCACCGGCCAGTACGATGCGCCCATTGTGATCAGCTTCACGGCGGCGGTGCCCTACCGCTATCGCACTGCCGCCGACAGCGCCGCCGCATCCGGCCCCTTCGCCGGGCCAATGAGCGGCGAGCCGATCCCCGAAGATACGCGCCTCGCGCTCGCCTACGAGGCCAGCGGTGTCACCGCCGGGCTTGTCACCACCGACGGCACCCAGAGCACCCCAGCGGACGATGCGCCCGCCACGCTCACCGCCGACTACATGACCGTCAACACGCGTGCGACACCCGGCACGGTCGGCATCGGCACCGCCGTCAGCTACAGTTTGAATGTTGCCATCGCTGAGTACTACACCGCCACCGACGTATTGCTCACCGACGTGCTTCCCGACGGCATGAGCTACGTCGCGGGCAGCGCAGCGCAGCCGCCGCGTGAGGTGCAGCCGAATACCCCCGGCCCCGGTCGCACCACCCTGGTCTGGGCGCTTGACCCGGCGACGACTGGCCCCGGCGCGACAGCCACGCTCACCTTTACGGCTGTGGTAGATCCGGTGTACGAGGCTGCGCCGCACACGGGCCAGCCCATCGTGTCTGCCGACCGCCTGACCAACAGCGTCACGCTGACGGGCCGCTGGGCCGCCACGAGCGCCCCGGCCCGCGCCGGGGCGGCCTCGCCTGACGAGGGTGCCGCCAGCGTGGTGACGCGCATGCCGACCTTCGCCAAGGCGGTCTGGCGTGCCGACTTGGGCGCTTGGGCCGCCACGGCGCAGGGCTTTACCGGCGACACGCTGCGCTTCCGCCTGAGCTACGCGAGCGCCGCCGATGTGGATGCGCGGGCGATCATCGTGCGCGACTTTCTGCCACGCGGGATGCATTATGTCGCGGGCAGCGCGGCCCACACCTCCGCTGGAACCTTCACGAGTAGTGGCGCCTGCACCAGCGCGCCAACCGCGCCGACGGTCGGCACCCTCGGTGGCCTGGAATATCTGGAGTGGCGGCTCTGCAACGCGGCCCGTGGCGCAACTTGGGAGGCGACTATCTCGGCGCGGCTCGGTGACATCCCCGATGTGCAGCCCGGTTGGCTGGTCGCCAACTTCGGCAAGCTCACCGGCCAAGACACCAGCGCCGCCGCCTACAGTCTGCGCGGTAGCGCGAATGTTGACTACACCGCCCCGGAACTCACCCTGACGAAGAGCGCCAGCCCGTCCACCAATCTGGTCGGCGGCAGCCGTGTCACCTACACCATCACCGTGACCAACGGCGGACGCGCCCCCGCCTACAACCTCGCCGTCACCGACAGCGTGCCCGCCGATCTGCTCATCGCCGCCAGCGGCGGGAGCGCCAGCCCGACGGCGAGCAGCTACGTCGCCACCAGCGGCGATCCCGCCGCCGGTCTGGGCGGCGTCCTCACCTGGGCCACGGTGGCGAGTCTGGCACCCGGCGGCTCGCAGAGCTTCAGCTATAGCGCGACGGTGCCGAACGGCTTACCGGCTGGCGCGCAGATGACCAACCTGGCGAGCGTGGCCTATAACAGTCGCGCCGATGGTATCGGTCACCAGTGGGCCGCGACCACCAACATTGACGACCTGAACACCGACGACGCGACGGTCTATCTGCGCGGCGTCAC
>CAIWXH010000312.1 GCA_903916565.1 uncultured Oscillochloris sp.
AAGCAGGTGTCGGCCACTCTCCTCAATGCTAATCACCGAGCGAAGCTGCCGCTCGGTAAGCGGGCCGTGGGCTGCTTCACGCAGCAGTTCGGCCCGCCCAAGCACCGCGTTGAGCGGCGTGCGTAGCTCGTGGCTCATATTAGCCAGGAACTCGTCTTTCAAACGGGCGGCGCGGGCCAACTCGACATTGGCCGCCTGTAGCTCGTCGCGGCTCTGGCGCAGGGCCTCCTCCGCCGCTTTCCGCTCGGTAATGTCAATCAGGTAGCCGATAAGCTCGGTCGGGCGACCATCGGCCCAGTGGAGCAAGCTTATGCCATTCTCGATCCAGCGGTAGCTGCCATCGGCGTGGCGGATACGATAGGCATATTGGTGCCACCCACGCTCTAGGGTCAGCCGCCCCTCGGCGAGGATCTGGGGGCGATCATCGGGGTGAATGCGATTGAACCAGAATCTCGCGTCAGCGATGAACGCGGCCGGCTCGTAGCCCAGGACTGTCTGGATCGAATCACTGACGAACGTGGTACCGAAGTCATCGTCAGTTTTCGTTGTGAAGATGACGGCTGGGGTCTTGGCGAGCAACATATACAGCCGGGCCTCGCTTTGGCGCAGGCGATCTTCAGCCGCCTTCAGTTCGGTGATGTCGCTCAGCACGGTCAGCATGGCGGGCTGTCCATTGTAGATAATGATGCTCGACGAGGTGTGGAGCCAGCGGTTAGTGCCGTCGTACCCCCGCTTGATGCGGATAGACGCCTCACTGATCGCCAAGCCGTTCACAAGCGCGTTTTGCACCTCAGCCAAAATCTGCCCCTGGTCGTCGCTGGGGAGGATCGCTTGGAGCTGATCGAGCGAGGAGGTCATGATTTCCTCGCTCGTGTAGCCGAAGATTGCGGCGAGCGCTTGGTTGCAGAAGACGACCCGTTCAACTTGGAGGACCACCACGCCCTGCCGCAGATTTTCGAGGAGTTTGCGATACTGCTGCTCGCTCTCGCGCTGGGCCTGCTCGGCCCGCTCGCGTACGGCGATCTCGGCGTAGAGTTGCTCGTTGACCAGGGTAAGGGTTGCGGTGCGTTCGGCGACGCGCTCCTCAAGGGTGGCGTTCAGTTGCCTGAGCGCCCACTCGGCCAGTTTACGGTCGGTGATGTCCTCGACGACGCTTAGCAACTGCTCGACCGCCCCCGTTGGCCCATACATTGGTGTGACGGTAAGATTGACCCACGTAACGATGCCATCTTTGGGCAACAGTCGTTTCTCAAGCGTGTAGGTTGCAAGCTCGCCCGCCAGTAGCTGTCGCCCCCTCACCGTATCGGCGGCCACGTCGTCAGGGTGGGTCAGTGCGTGGAACGAGCTGGTCAGCAACTCGTCAGCGGTGTACCCGATGATCGAGCAGAAGCGCCGATTGACGTGGAGGAAGGCACTATCAAGGTCGGTGTAGCACATGCCCACGGCGACCTGCTCAAACGAAGCACGGAAGCACTGCTCGTTGAGCCGCCAGTTTTTTTGATGACTGCGAAGATAGCGCAGGAGTACCCACGGCACCAGCAAGAAGAAGCACAGTAGATGGAGGATGAGGCTGATCCAGCGGGTAGAGGGCGCGCTTTGCCACAAATGGGCGACGAGGAGGCCATCGCCGACAATGAGCAGCACCATGAGTATACAGACGATACGAATCAGTGTCAGGGCGAGAGATTGCTCAGCATTAAGGGATTCTGAGGTGGTAGTTTGCTGGCTCACAGCGCGTGGGGTGGCCTGGCCTAAGATGCGGTTTTAGGTACTGGGTTCAGGTTTCAGTCAGAGCGCAGAAAGCCCTGTGTCTGCCAAAACTGTAAAGCAGCCGCGCACCTTGCCCAAGTGAAAACGTGGTTCCGTGCGATAGTGAAGTTTCCTAGGCAACTATGGCAGGGCCGGACGGCTCACATCAGATAATGGGGTAGCTGCTTGCGTCAATATCTGCACTACACCATACCCGGCGAATCCTTCAGCATGGGGCTTGCGGTATAGAGAGGGGAAGCGTACGTGTACGTGGCAGAACGTAGGGGAAGCACGCTTGTGCATCGCGTACAAGCGTGCTATACTAGTACGTGTGTGCGGGGCTGTCGCGCGTTGACAGCGCCCCTCCCCTATAGTAGAGTAAGCAAGGAGCAGCACGAGTGAGTACCCTAAATGGAGGAGCGCCCGCAATGGCCATCTCGCCCGAGAAAGAGAAAGCCCTGGCTGCGGCGATGAGCCAAATCGACCGCAAGTTTGGCAAGGGTTCGATCATGAAAATGGGCGAAGCTAGCTCCAAGCTTGCGATTGAGGTCATCCCGACCGGCGCGATTGCCCTCGACATCGCGCTCGGTGTCGGCGGTCTGCCGCGTGGGCGTGTGGTCGAGATCTTCGGCCCCGAGAGCAGCGGGAAGACGACCCTGGCCCAGCACATCATCGCCGAGGCCCAGAAGCTTGGCGGCGTCTGCGCCTTCATCGACGCCGAACACGCCTTCGACCCCATCTACGCCGAGCGCTGCGGCGTGCAGATCAAGGATCTGCTGGTTTCACAGCCTGATACGGGCGAGCAGGGGCTGGAGATTTGCGAGACGTTGGTGCGCTCGAACGCGATTGATGTGATCGTGATCGACTCGGTGGCCGCCCTGGTGCCACGCGCCGAGATCGAGGGCGATATGGGCGACAGCCTCCCCGGCCTCCAGGCCCGTCTGATGAGCCAGGCCCTCCGTAAGCTGTCGGGCGCGATCCACAAGAGCCGCACCGTCGTCATTTTCCTCAACCAACTGCGGATGAAGATTGGGGTCATGTTCGGTTCGCCAGAGACGACGACCGGCGGCCAAGCCTTGAAGTTCTACGCCTCGGTGCGCCTTGATATTCGCCGCATCGAGACGCTTAAGTCCGGCCAGGAGGCTATCGGTGCGCGGGCGCGGGTCAAGGTGATTAAGAATAAGGTCGCCCCGCCCTTCCGCCAGGCCGAGTTTGACATTCTCGCCAACGTGGGCATCTCCCGCGAGGGCAACATCCTCGATATTGGCGTCGAGCTCAACATCATTCGCAAGAGCGGCGCCTGGTTCTATCTCGGCGAGGATCGGCTCGGCCAGGGCCGTGAGAATGTGCGCCAGTTCTTGAAGGAGAACGCCGCCCTCACCGATGAGATCGAACGCCTGATCAAAGCTCAGGGTCTCTCGAATCCCACCGCGCTACCCGTTAGCGTACCCAGCGGCGACGATGAGGAAGAGGATGGCGGGTTCGAGGAGTAGCGCCCGCCGACCGCCCAACCAGATGCTGAGGGCTGCGGGGAGGGCCAGGCCCTCCCCGCAGCCCGTTTAGGAGCCATGCCCCCAGGTAAGATCACAAGTATCGCTGCCCAGGCCCACGATAGCCAGCGCGTCAACCTCTTCATCGACGGCCAGTTTGCCATTGGCCTTAGCCTCGCCACCCTCGCCCAAGAGCGTCTTTACATCGGCCAGGAGCTTGATGAGCTTGCTTGGCTGCGCGTTGAGGCCGCAGCCGAGGCCGAGCGGGCGATGTCCGCCGCCGCCCGTCTGCTTGATGCCCGTCCCCGTTCGTCGGCTGAGGTTCGTCAGCGCTTGCGCCGCAAAGATTTTACCCCGGCGGCGATTGAGCAAGCACTTGAGCGCCTGAGCGCCCTCGGGTTGCTTGACGACGCCGCCTTCAGCCGCTACTGGGTCGAGAATCGCCAGAGCTTTCGTCCCCGTGGGGCCAACGCGCTGCGCGACGAACTGCGCCGCAAGGGGGTGGCCCGCGACACCATCGCCGAGGCGCTCGCCGCAACTGACGCCGACCCTGAGGGCGAGGCTGCCCGTGCCGAAGCGGTGGCCCGCAGCGCCCTGCGCCGCTACGCTGCTAGCCCCGACCGCAGCACCTTCCAGCGCCGCCTGGGTGGCCTGCTCCAGCGTCGGGGTTTTAGCCTGCACACGATTCGCCCGATTCTTGCTATACTCTGGGAAGAGCTGCGTACGCAGTCGGATGATCAGTAGGGAGCGATAGGAGCCTATGCCCGACGTCCAATTTCTTGGTCACGCCTGCTTTCGCCTGCGTGGGCGCGACGGGATTGTCATCTGCGATCCGTTCAGCCGCTCAATCGGCCTTGAGCTTGGGCGACCCACGGCCCATATCGCGACGATCAGCCACGACGAACCCGACCACAACAACATCGCGCAAGTCAAGCCAATGCGCGAGAAGCTCTTTGTCATTGATGGCCCCGGCGAATACGAGGTCGGCGGGGTCTTAATTACGGGCGTGCGTACCTTCCACGATAAAGCAAAGGGGGCTGAGCTTGGCACCAACACCGTCTTTGTCATCCACCTCGACGATGTCGTCTACTGCCACTTGGGCGACCTGGGCCACGAGTTGAGCCAAGCCCAGCTTGAGGCGATTGGCGATGTCGATGTGCTCTTCGTGCCCGTGGGCGGCGGCGAGACGATTAGCCCCGCCGAGGCGATCAGTGTGATCAGCCAGATTGCGCCGCGCATCGTCATCCCGATGCACTACGCCTCGGCCCAACTCTCGTTCGAGCAGCCGTTGGGCACGCTTGAGCGCTTTATCCACGAGATGGGCCGTAAAGACGTTGTCGCCGAAGACAAGCTCAGCCTGACGGCGACGAGCCTGCCAGCCGAGACGGAGGAGACCCGCCTCGTGGTGCTGCGTGCGGTCAACGCATAGGCCCACACCTTGCGCCAAGCCTTGTTTTCAGCGACAGCAGGTGCAGCAAACGCATGAGAAAGCAGTACCGGCGCTCGTTTAGATGTGTGAGCAGGCACGAACGAGCGCTAGACACCTGTAATCCAGACCTTATCCAGCGGTCGCGCCAAGCAAAGGTCGGCGTCCGTCTGCTGTAGTGGGACGCGTAATGATGGATCGTCATCCTGGCTGGTACCACTGGTCAGTGAGTGCGCTAATGGCAACAGATGCCTTGAGACTGAGACGTGTGTGGGTCGGTACAACCCCCTCGGTTGACCAACCCACTTTTATTTGACCGCTGGTCTGTAGCGCTTGCAGACTACTGGCAGCGTAGCCGGGGACGACCTAGCCGGGGCGGTTGCAGGCATACGACAAGGAGAATGGGAAAACATGGCCAAGTACATCTTTGTAACCGGTGGTGTTGTTTCCTCGGTGGGTAAGGGGATCAGCGTGGCCTCAATTGGCCAGTTGCTCAAAAGCCGTGGCATTGGCGTGTCGATCCTCAAGCTTGACCCCTACCTCAACGTTGATCCGGGCACGATGTCGCCCTATCAGCACGGCGAGGTGTTTGTCACCGAAGATGGCGCCGAGACCGATCTGGATCTGGGGCATTACGAGCGCTTCATTGACGAGAATCTGACCCGCTTGAGCAATGTCACGACCGGGCAGATCTACTCGGCGGTGATTGCCAAAGAGCGTCGGGGGGACTACCTGGGCGGCACGATCCAGGTCATCCCGCATATTACCGATGAGATCAAGGCGCGCATCGCCGCTGTCGGCACGCAGAGCAATGCCGATGTGGTCATCGTCGAGATTGGCGGCACGGTCGGCGATATCGAGAGCCTGCCCTTTCTCGAAGCGATCCGCCAGATGCGGAAAGACGTTGGCCGCGATAGCGTACTCTATATTCATGTCACCCTGCTGCCCCATATTGGCTCGACCGGCGAGCTGAAGACCAAGCCGACCCAGCACTCGGTGATGGCGCTACGCAACGTCGGCATCACCGCCGATGTGATTCTCTGTCGCGCCGACTACGCGATTACCGAGGAGATTCGCGACAAGGTGGCCTTCTTCGCCGATGTCGACTCGCGGGCGGTCATTCCCGTGCAGACGGTCGAGTCGATCTACGAGGTGCCCCTGGTACTGGAAGAGGCGGGCCTGGGCGATTATCTCTGCGACAAGCTTGGCCTGAGCGGGGCCGCGCCTGAGCTTGCGGCTTGGCACGAGCTAGTGAAGCTGATCCGCCAGCCCAAGCGGGTGATTCCCATCGCCCTAGTTGGCAAATACGTCGAGCTGAAGGACGCCTACATCAGCGTGGTCGAGGCGCTGCGTCACGCCGGT
>CAIWXH010000313.1 GCA_903916565.1 uncultured Oscillochloris sp.
CAAACTCGTCGGTGCTGAGTGTGGCGAAGGCCGCGAGTTTCTGCCCCGGCGCTTCGAGGCCAAATTCGGTGCGGAGCCAGTCGAGCGTGTCGCGCCGCGCTGCCTGTTCCGTTTTGGTGAGCGCGATCAGCCGCGTCACCGCTGGCTCAACTTCGGCACGGATGGCGTCGCTCGGCGCGGCGATGGGGATCTGCTCCATCAGGAAACCGGCGGGAGTCAGCGCTTCTCCTATCATGTGGGGCAGATGTCGCCAGTTATGCCACCACATCAGCGGGGAGTTGAGGACGGCGAGGAGCCACAGGTCAGCGGTGGGCAAGATGAAGGCTTTGTTGTTCGAGAAGTAGCCAGTCATGTCAAAGCTATAGGCCGAGTAGCACTGAATCTCCTGGTACATCAGCTTGGGGCGCTCGAACAGCTCCCAGTAGTCAACCGAGTCCTGGATCTCGTACCACTTGTATGACCCTGGCTTGCGGCCCGGCCAATCGCCACCGACCCAATCTTTCGGTCGCGGCTCTAGCCCTTCACGAAACGTGAGCAAGTGCGCCTTAATCGCGGGATAGGCGTCAATATCGATGCCGCGCCGGGTGAAGATCATCCACAGCTCAGCCCACTCGGGCGACCAGCGCTTAATATCCTGCCCGCGCAAATACGGCTTGAGCAACTCCGCCGAGCGCGGGTCTGCGCGCACCAGGCGCTCCTTCGTTGGCGTGTCGATGAGAAACGCCTCGTTGAAGCCGGTCTTGATGCCGTAGTATGGCTTCACCCCGGCAAACTCCACCAGCGGCACGCCGACCTGGCGCAGCTTCTCCATCAGCACTTCCGTTTCAGAGGACTCCAGGCTCCAGGCGGCGCGGCCCAGCCTGCGCTGCGGCACCGGATGACTGGATTGGGCCACATAGCTGGCGATGCTCACCAGCTTCAGCGCCTCACGCGGGAAGTTGGTCATCTGCACCAGCCGCTCACCCAGGTCGGCGTCAGCGGTGGGCTTCTCGATCACGATAATCACCGGAAAGACATCGGCGCCCGCGAAGATCGGGGCGTGGCCGAAATTCACAATGCGCTCAAGCGCGGTCTGCGTGGCAAAGAGGCCGCGCAGCCCCTCGCCGTAGCCCGCCCGCAGCCACTTATTGGTGACGATGTAGCTCAGCCGCCCGCCCGCACGCAGCAACTGTAGCCCCTGTTGGTAGAAATAGACGTAGAGGTCGGCGACCCCGTGGTACGTCTCGGGGTAGACCGCCTGGAAATAGGGCTTCACCGCGCCAAGCTGCTCTTGGCGCACGTAGGGCGGATTGCCGATCACGGCGTCGAACCCGGCCTGCTCACCCAGCGGGCGCCCGTGGCGGTCGTAAAAGACCTCGGGGAACTCCAAATCCCAATGGAAGAAGCGCTGCGCCGCCTTGAGCTGGCGCACCTGCTTCAGGAGGCGCTCGAAGGCGGGCGTGGCGAAGTCGCTCGGGTCGCGCTTGGTGGCGTAGTCGGCCAGCGCCCGCCACGTGCTGCGCTCAGGCATCTGACCAAACCCAGCGGCGGCGACGATGTCGGCCAAGGTGGCGAAGCGCTCAGTCAAGTCGGCGCGCACCGTCGCATAGACGCGCTCCTGCTCCTTCACGTCGGCCACCGTGCGCCCGGCGCTGCCCTCAATCAGCCACATACTGCCGACGGCGGTAGACATCGCCCCGGCGAAGGCCGCATCATCAAGCAGCGAAAGCTGGCCCGCCTCGGCGGCGGCGGCAGCAGCGGCGGCTTTGACCCTCACCCCCCGGCCCCCTCTCCCAGAACGGGAGAGGGGGAGTTCGGAAAGTTCGCTGGCGCGGGCACCGACCAGCGCGTTGCCGCAGCGCAAATGGTGGTCGAGGAACGAGAGCGGGCGGCCCTTCGCCGCCGTCGCCAGCCAGAGCGAGAGCTTCGCCAGATCCACCGCCAGCGGGTTGAGATCCACACCGTAGATGCAACTCTGGGCGACGCGGCGCTTCCAATAGGCCAAATCCGGCTCGGCGCCCGCATCGGCGGGCGGCGTCACGCCCAACTCAAGCAGATAGCGGGCGAAATATTCCGTCGCCGCCACCGGGAAATGCCCGCTGCCCATCGCGGGGTCGAGGCAGTTCACCTCCAGCACCGCCGCAATCCGGGCCGCATCGGTCGTCTTGCCAGCAATGGCAGCGTCGAGCAGCGGGCGCAGGGTTTGCTCGACCATATACTGGACGATGAAATCGGGGGTGTAGTACGAGCCGGTGCGGTGGCGCTCGCCCGCAGCGTTGACCAGAATGAGGGCTGAAGGGTCTGCCCCACCCTTCAGCATCCTTCCGTCTTCATCCCGCTCCAGGTGATATTCCAGCAGCCCCTCGTAGATCGTGCCCAGGTGGCGCTCGGCCAAGTCGCGGTAGTCAATAAACTCCTTGGCCCCGCTCGTCGGGCTAAGCACGCGGGCGAGCTTATCGAGCGCCAGTTGAAGCTGGGCATCGCCGACGATATGGTGTTCAAGAAACGAGTGGCGCACCGGGTCAAACAAGCCACCGTTGAAGGTGGCGACCTTGAGCGGCGGGCTGCCCGCATTGATAATCCCGAAGAGGTCGCGCAGCTTGGCCCAGGTGCGCCCGGTATCAGCAAGCAGCGTGACCCCGCTGTCGAGACGGCGGGCGGCCTCGCGCACCACCGCGTAGAGGCTGTACTCATCGCGGTAGGCCGCGCTCTCGCGCAGGGGCAGCAGCTCGCGGGCCTCGGCGTACAAGACAAACAGCAGGCGGTAGAGGATGATCAGGCTGCCCGCGTAGATGTCGCGCAGCGTTCCAGACGACGTATCCAACTGATTATGGGGGACTGCGAGGAAGCCCTGGGCGAGATGGCGCAGCGCATCAAAGACCTGGGCCTTGAGGCTCTCGCTGACGCCACGGGCGTAATCCACGCTCTCGCGCAGCATCCCATCGAGCGTTAGCAGATCGTCAACCGGCGGCGCAAACGCCGCGCGGCGAAAGAAAGCGTAGAAATAGAGGAACGGCGCAGGCTCAGCGGCCTCAACCAGATCCTTGAGGTCAACCTCGTAGAAGCGATCCTGGCGCTCGACGCTGTCCTGATGATAGAGCCGCCAGCGCCGCCCATTGGTCAGGATGCCCCAGGGCGTGCCCGCGTGGCGCATATAAAACGCAATCTGGTCAGCGGGCACACGGGACAAATCCTCGTCCTCGCCGGGGGCGGAAACATCGAGCTTGCGCTCCCAGTACTTCGCATCACCGACGGCCAGCGCGCCCGTCAGATCCGCGTCGGTGAGCGTCTTGCCCTTATTGGCATTGAGCGCCGCCGCATCAGGGTAGAAAAAATAATCAGGCTTCTTGGTGCCCTTAGGCGTTCGCAGCGCCGCCTGCACCTCAAAGGTATGACCGAGCGCCTCCAGCACCGGGCGCACCAAATCGCGCTCGGTCTGGGCCTCATTGGTGGAAGGGGTGAAGGCGGCGAAAATCGCCTGGATGCGGGCGAGTACCGGGGCGGCTTCGGCGATGAGCGCGAGCCACGCCTCGCGGCGGGGAATGGTCTCATCGAGGTAGCGGTCGGCGAAGAGCTGGCGGTTATGGTGGCGTTGGGCCAGGGCAAGGGGAAGCTGCGCGACTGACATGGGCGACCCTGCTGCTACGGCGATTGCTGATCGGGCAGTATATGCGGCGGGGCGCAGAAGCGCAATGGCGCGGGGGCTGGGGCTAGTACACGTCGGCGGACATGCGCGGCAGGTTTTTTTACCACGAAGCGCACGAAGGTCACGAAGGCCGAACCGCGTGCGGCTGCGCTCCGTGCCGTCCGAGTCGCTCCACCCGCCGCCCAGCAAGCTCCGGGAGCCTGCCTAATCGCTACCCTCGACAGCGCTGGCAGGCGTGTGTACGCAGATGTATACGGCGCGTTCACGGTCGGCCCGGATAGTACGAGTTATGAGGAGTTCGACCGGGAGTGGCCTACCGGCCCCCCGCGTCGGCAGCGCATCGTGACATCTGCGAATCAACAAGCCATAGAGGATTACCCGTGTCCACACCAAAGATCGCGATCATCATTAGCAGCACGCGCCAGACCCGTTTCGGCGACAAACCGGCGCAGTGGCTGGCCGAGTTTGCGGCCCGCCGCAGCGCTGACCTGGCGGTGGAGGTTCTTGACCTGCGCGACTACCCAATGCCCTTCTTCGACGAGGTCGCCTCGAACGCCTGGGCACCCTCGACCAACGAAGTCGCCCAGCGCTGGCAGCAGAAGGTCGCCGCGTTCGACGGCTATATCTTCGTGACCGCCGAGTACAACCGCAGCATTCCTGCGGTGCTGAAGAACGCCCTCGACTATGCCTACCCCGAGTGGAACCGCAAGCCCGCCGCCTTTCTCGGCTACGGGGGCGTCGGTGCCGCCCGTGCAGTCGAGCAGTTGCGCCTAATCTGTATCGAGCTGCAGATGGCCCCGACCCGCACCGGCGTCCACATCCAGGGCGGCGACTTCATGGCGGTCTGGCGGGAAGGGAAGCCCCTCACCGAGCTGCCCTACCTAGAGCAGAATGCCACGACAATGCTGGATGAGTTGCTCTGGTGGGCGAACGCGCTCAAGACTGCCCGGACACAAGCGTAGTCAGAGCTGACCCGCCCATCACGCCGCCGCCGCCGCAGGAGCCTCCTGCGGCGGCGGCGTCACTCGTACAGCAATCCGACTGGGGCAGGCTTCGCACCCAAGCGCGGGGCTTCAGCCCCCCCCCCTCCCCATCTCCCCATCTCCCCATCTCCCCATCTCCCC
>CAIWXH010000314.1 GCA_903916565.1 uncultured Oscillochloris sp.
GGGGCAACTATCGCAACAAGCATTGCGGAGTCGAGCCTTCAGGCGACACCGGCTAAAGCCGCGAGTCCTGACGGACGTGCGGCATTACCCTACGCGGAGGTACGGCGCGGTTCCGCAACCAAGCTGCCCTTTGACGATGGCTTTTTCGACGCGGTGATCACCGACCCGCCCTATTACGACAATGTGCCGTACTCTGACCTCTCCGATTTCTTCTACGTCTGGCTGCGGCGTACCTTGGGCGATCTCTACCCGACGGTGTTGGGCACACCGCTGACGCCAAAAGAACAGGAGATCACGCAAGACCCCTCGAAGCAGAAGAGCAAGGCCGACTTCGAGCGCATGTTGGGCAGCGCCTTTGCTGAGATGGCGCGTGTGCTACAGAAAGATGGCATCTGCGTCGTCGTGTACGCGCACAAAGCTATCTCGGCGTGGGAAACCCTGGTTGCCGCGCTGCTCAACGCTGGCCTGACGGTAGATGGCTCCTGGCCTTTTAGCACCGAGATGGCAAATCGTCTACGCGGGCAGAACAGCGCCGCGCTCGCCTCTTCGATCTTCCTGGTCTGCCGGAAGCGCACGGTTGAGGCAGGCGTCGGCATCGCGAGCGATGTGCGCGTCGCCATCGAGGCGAATGTGCGCGAGCGGCTCGACCAGTTCTGGGCAGCGGGCCTACGCGGCGCGGACTTCTTCATCTCGGCGATTGGCCCGGCCACGGCGGCCTTCTCGCGCTACGACAGTGTGCGCGACCTGCGCGGCAACGAGATTACGGTCAGCACGCTTCTAGAATGGGTGCAGCAGACCGTGGCCGACTATGCGCTCAGGCGCGTCTTCGCCGTCGCAACGTCGGCTGAAGCCTCCACTCCAACCGTAACGTCGGCTGAAGCCTCCACGCCAACCCGAATAATGGAGTCAAGGCTTCAGCCGGACAAGCCGGACACGCCAACCCGAATAATGGAGTCAAGGCTTCAGCCGGACAAGCCGGACACGCCAACCCGAATAATGGAGTCAAGGCTTCAGCCGGACAAGCCGGACAACGCCACCACTTCACTCGGCGTGGTAGACGACGAAACGCGCTTCTACGTGCTCTGGCGCTGGACGTATGATCACGTCGTCAGCGTCGTCGGGGCCACGGGCGAGAGCGGCGTGAAGAAGAAGACCGGGCCGCTGCCGCCGCTCCCTGACGCTGACGAGAGCGGCGATGGTGACACGGAGAGCGGCGAGAGTGCAAGCGGCGCGGGCAAAGCCGACAAGCAAAAGAAAATCCCCTTCGGCGACGCGCACCTGATGGCGACCGCGCTGGGCGCGGACATTCACGCGCTAATTCACCGCTTCCAGATCCTCGCCGGCAAAAGCGACGTCGTGCTGCTCAGCGCCGCCGAGCGAGCCGACGGCCTCGCCGACTTTGGCGAACGGCGGGCCGACGGCTCGCGCCCGCCGCTGATTGACGTGCTGCACCGCTGCGAGCTGCTGTGGGCGGCGAACCAGAGCGACGAGCTGGCCGACTACCTGAGCGAGTTTGCGCCCGACGAGCGCGAGGCGCTGCGGCGGGTCGCCCAGGCGCTGATTGACGTGCTGCCCCGTGGCGACCTGGAGAA